>CAYMKT010000141.1:5076-9735 GCA_964391065.1 uncultured Terrimonas sp.
GGTCCATAAAAATTTTTGAAAAAGTAAACCACCGCACAAAACGGGTTTTTATCAATGTAAGCGGAGGTATACTCCTGGCTGCAGAAGCTTTCAGAGCCCGTTCGGGGGTATAATAAGTAAACCAAAAAAGGGCCACCCATATGTAGCTAATGCCGCCAATAATGATAAATGTTAGCTGCCAGCCGTAATGCATTCCCAGCCATGCAATCAACGGGGGGAGCTACGATTGCCCCAACGGCAGCGCCGCTGTTGAAAATGCCTGTTGCGGTGGAACGTTCTTCGGGTGTAAACCATTCACTGGTGAGTTTTATTGCCGCAGGCCAATTTCCAGCCTCGCCAACACCCAGTAAAAACCTGCATATGCCAAAATGGAAAGGTAACCTTGCTACCGCATGCAGCAACGATGCGGTGGTCCAGAAAGTCATGCACAAAGCGTATCCCAATTTCGTTCCCAGCCTGTCAATAATAAAACCCGATATCAGGTTGGATGCCATGTATGCCGCAAAAAATGCAGTAGCTATATAACCAAAATAATCATTGGGAATGAGTTCCCGGAGTTTCCCATCAGCGCTCAGGTAATTGAACGCAAGCCTGTCTACGTAATTCAGTACCGTCGCAAAAAAGGCGAAGGAAAGCATGAGCCAGCGCACCGCCGGAAGTTTACCCGTGGAACTGTTTACCAATGGATTGTTACGCATTTTATAAGCAGTGCTGTCATTTTTTCGCCTATATGTAAATATGATGATCCGATGCTGATGTTCTTTCGGCGATGGCGGGCAGTTCTTTTGTTTTTATCACACTATCCGCATAGTCATACCGCCATCAATTACAATGTTTTCCCCGGTAATAAATGTATTGGTTATTAAGGTGCAAATCACCGAAGCAACGTCTTCCGGTTTCCCCTCTCTGTGAAGGGGAATCCTGTTGCTGATGTTATTGCTTACCTGCTCCGGAGTAAGAAAGTCCTGG
Organism: uncultured Terrimonas sp.; assembly: GCA_964391065.1. Lineage (GTDB taxonomy): Bacteria > Bacteroidota > Bacteroidia > Chitinophagales > Chitinophagaceae > Agriterribacter. Next base: position 6,046 of record CAYMKT010000141.1, read on the forward strand.
AAACGGGTACGTATCACTCCTGGCGAAACACAATTAACGGAAATGTTATCCTCCGAAAGTTCAAAGGCCAAGGCCCTGGCAAATTGAGGAATAGCACCCTTCACAACAGCATACGCTAACGCATTTTTTACACCCCGTAATCCTGCGGCGGAAGAAATAAGTACGATACCTCCTTCCTTTTTTTTCTTCATGTAGGGAACGGCTGCCCTGCAAAGATGAAATGCCGCATGCACGTGAATATCAAATGCCTGGTACCAAACCGCACTTGCCCCGTTTAATAAACTGCCGGAGGCAGCCGAGCCAGCACTATGTACCAATATGTCCACACCGCCAAGCTGTTGATATACCTGGTCAACAACGTTGAGGCATGTTTCTTCTTTGCTGAGATCACCGGTAAGCGTGATACAGGGTACACCAAGCCCTTCAATTTTTTTTTGAATAACCCCATCGCCTGCGTTGCGTGCGATCAGCGCTATTCCAGCGCCCTGTTTCGCTAACGCTATGGCCGTTTCCGCACCTATTCCGTGTGTACCCCCGGTAACAATGGCAATCTTTTGTTGTACATCCATCGGACTGTGTTTAATTATACGGGTAGTTTTTCTCACTATACATTTTCAGGAACTATGTACGGTGACCGATAATTGCCTTTGAGCAAACTGTTTGCCTGGTCGCTATTCAAAAACCGTTCTTTGTCGCCATCAAACAACAGTTGTTTATTTCCCGTGCGATAACAAATATCTGCCAGGTGCACCAATGAAGCGCTCAGGTGTCCCTGCAAAACATCTCCGTTTGGCGGGTTGCCTAATCTTATGGCGTCCACGAAATTTTTTTGATGAACCTTATCGGGAAAAATGTCCTTGTGCGAATCCACTACTTTTCCATCCTTTTCCATTATCTGCCACCCGCCACCGTGCCGCCCAAGATACATGAGGCGCTCCGTTCCATATATTTCAATTCTTGTTGAGGTTTGCGGCCAAAATGGAAACTCAGTTTTTGAAAATCGAATTTCGCCAGGTATCTTTTGCATGTAGGAAGTGAAATTGCCGCTTTCGCAGGTCATTGCAAAACCAGTACCCCAGTCGTATGTGATATTCAGAAATTCCGGCGTTTCTTTTTCCGAATGGAAAGCTATATTGCCCCCGGAGCAGTATACTGATTTGGGGTGCCCAGGATCTCCTAATGCCAGGCGCGCAAGGTCCATAACATGGCTGGCATCATCCGATAATGCACCACCGCCATAATCCCAAAAGTCGAGCCAACCACCACGTCCGGTCATGCTATGCCTGTTAGGGTTGTAGGGTACCTGTTTAGCAGGACCAAGCCACGCATCCCAATTCAACCCTTTTGGCACTTCGGTATCCGGTTTTGACATCCATTTGCTCCCGCTAAGCATGTTGTAGCATTTTACATGCACGATGTTGCCGAGCTTTCCGCTTTTAATATAATCCCTTGCAGTAAACGCATAAGGAGCGCTCCTGTTCTGAAATCCAATTTGCAGCACCTTTTTGTATCTGGCGCCGGCTTCAACCATCTTTCTTCCTTCCCATACGGAAATCGTTGGATTTTTTTCAACGAACACATGCTTTCCGGCTTGCAGCGACCAAATGGTTGCCAGGGCATGCCAATGTTCCGGTGTGGCAATTACCACGGCATCCACGTCTTTATCATCCAGCACGCGTTTCATGTCTCCAACAAATTTCGGCGCATAGCCTTGCAGGGTAGTATAGCTGTCTATGGCTTTACCTATATCGACTAATGTTTCATTTACATCACAGAGGTATTTTACTTCTACGTCCTTATTTTCGGTAACAATTCCCGATAATACACTTAAGCCGCGACTGCCGCAACCAATAAGGGCCAGCACGAGTTTGTTGCCTGCACCAAAAGCTCCCGGAAAAACGGTATTGCTTAATGATACCCCAAGGGTTCCCATTACCGCGGACCCAATGAAATGTCTTCTTTCCATGTTATAGCTTGTTATTTATTCGTGAGACCGCCTTTTGCTAACAAATAGTTTACTGAATTGACCATGATGTTGTGAAAGGATTCAATTTTCCAATCGTCCCAATGCCCGAGTGAAGTATAAATAACTTTGTTGTTATATTTCGTTTTGTTCAGCCACAATACAGGCTCAGAAGGTTTGCCGGGGATGGATCCGGTAAGCAATACCTGTGCATCCGGGGATCGTAGCGGACGGTTTTGGTATAGCCAGTTGGCGCTTCCAAATCCGTCGGGTGAAACATTTTTCAACAAAGGATGATTTTCCATTCCGGGTACAATGTCAATTTTGGTCAGCGTTTCGAGGTGCGGGTAATGTCCCTGGTAATGACCTCCCAATACCTCCTCGTCAAATTCAGGCCACTGCGACAAAAATCCGGATACGCTTTCAGACGACTGAGCCACGCCACCCCCTTCGCGCGGAACATTTCCTTTGGCGTCGAAAGAATGGCTTGCGGTACGAATCCCCAGTACGGGCTTTCCGCTTTGCACATAGTTTTTGATGATCTGCATTTTTGAAGGCTCCAGCGCAACGCGCCGTACAAAAATCACCGCCAGGTCCGCATCTTCAAGCACCTGGAGGTTTTCCAGGTTATGTCTACCCGGACCGTCCATGGCAGGTTTGCCGATGGCAAATTCACAATTTACATTTTGGTGGAGCAGGAGATAATTAGCAAATTCGGGGAGTTTCTGGTTTGCGCGATATTCACCTTCGGCCGTTACAAATGCAACAATGGGGCGTTTGTCATCTTTAAATCTGAATTGTTTTTTGCCGGTGATGTCTGTAGATACAATGGTGGGGCATACATATTGTTCAATATAGTCAACCACCAAATGAACGCCTGTAAAATGGTTCACCTCCGGCGCTTTCCTGGAATTGTACATGGCATCGGTCATGTCGCGCATCAACACTACGTTCTTACCCAATCGTACCATATTGCGTAATCCGAATGAGCGGCCGATCACGCACATATTCGTATGCACGCCAGTTAAAATCACATTTTTAATGTCCTTCTTTTCAAACAGCGCTGCCATTTCAGCGCCTGAATCACTGATGACATCACCCTCCTTTATTTCCAGCGCGTCAATTTGTTTTATCCAGGGGCTGGCTTCAGTACAACGAACAAGGTCGTCGCATCCGCCATCTGACTGATCAATGGGCCATACCGCGCCTTTTTCCGTTGCGAGGTTATTATCGCTCACTAGTTTCTCATACTTGCCGCCATTGTATTTCAACATGAGTTTCCTCGCAGGATGATCCTTATAGTATGCCATGCAATCGCTTGGAGCATGTACAATCAACATGCCCTTGTTGCGTGCCATGGTTATCACTTCGTTCAATCCTGGCGCCATCTCTGCAACTCTTGCAGTTGCTCCTTTGCACCAATGTTCATTCCACATATCGCAGATAATGATCGCGGTTTGTTTGGGATCCCACTGCTGTAGCTCATTTACGAGTATATAGGCGCCGCTGTCCAGGTCTGAGGCAACTCTTTTTTGTGTGGAGATATGAATATTGCCGGATAGCGGTGCTGAGGACTTTTGAGCAATCATAACGAGGGGTAAAAACATTGTGGCTAAAACGATACCGGCAGATAATGTTTTAGTTGAAAGTGCCATGTGAAACGGATACATAGTAATAATTGGTTCGTTAAATAATCAGTTTGGCTTTGTGGTTCACAGGCAAGTTGC
>CAYMKT010000142.1:0-9465 GCA_964391065.1 uncultured Terrimonas sp.
TTGCCTTTCTCATTGTTTTGTTTTTATTCATATACATGCAATTTTGGTTTAAGAAAATGAATGATTATTGTTTATTGTTCATTGGAATCGTTTGCTCGTTTCCGTTATATGCTATTGCCGTATCTGCGGGCTTCGAAAAGTCCAGCGCCGCCGGTTTGTTTTTTGTAATCCATACTATCCTGAACATCCTGTTTTTCAGCATGCCGTCAAATTCACCTTCGCGCTTACCGATGGTTAATGTTTTGGTTGCTTCGTTATAGATGATGGGAATATTACTGAATTTTCCTTTTTCATAATTGTAGTTCACGCCTTCGTCTTCGTAAAGGTTGAAAGCAGCATCTTTTCCGGCATACACATATAAAGTGATGTCGCCGGCAGGCTTTTCAGCAGTATACTGTAATGCAGGGCCAAATGGCACAATGGATCCTTCTCTTACAAAAACAGGCATTCTTTCATAAGGTGCATCGGCCTTTATCTGCTGACCTCCATTTGTATATTTCCCGCTATACAAATCATACCAGCCCTGTCCGGCCGGTAAGTATACATCACGCTTAGTTGCATTATAGGTATGTACAGGATTGACCAGCAAAGAAGGACCGAACATATACTGGTCGCCTATACTTTTAACGTTGGCGTCTGTGGCAAAGTCCATAATCAAGCCGCGCATAATCGTAGAATTCTGATGATAGGTATTACCAGCAGCGGAATAGATATAAGGCATGAGCCGGTAACGCAACTGGTTATAATAAGCCATGCTTTTGTAGGCGCTGTGACTTTCGGGCGCAATGTTGAATATTTCGCGGTAAGGATACTGCCCGTGCGAACGAAACAAAGGACAAAAAGCGCCAAACTGATACCAGCGTGTATTCAGCTCACGCCATTCTTCCAGCGCTTCACCCTGCGGGTCAGGCTTGTCATATTTATCTTCTACAAAAAAACCACCTATATCATTTGTCCAGTAAGGCATTCCTGAAAGCGAAAAATTTATTCCTGCGGGAATTTGTCTTTCCAGTTCGTCAAATCTTGCAGCAATATCGCCACTCCATGTAGCGGCGGCATAACGTTGCATGCCCGCATAGGCCGAACGGGTGAGGATAAACACCCGTTGATCAGGGCTGGTGTTACGCTGACCTTCATAAATACCCTTTGCATTGGCTAATGCATAGCCATTGAAATATTCAGTAGCAGGACCAAGTGCAGTTGGGTCCATTAATTGCTTTCGTTTTTCAATCGTAGCGTTCGATAAAATATCGGGCTCCGTGGCATCCAGCCACCAGGCATCAACGCCCTTGCGGTACAAATGCGTGTTCAATAAATTCCAGAAGCCTTTGCGGGCATCCGCATTAAACGCGTCGTAAAAGGTAGATACATAGCCTTTTCCTATCCAGTCTCGTTGCTGGTCTTTAATATTTTGTTTATACAGCCAATGCTGATCATCAAATTGTTTGTACGTTTCAATTCCTTCATAAAACTTGGGCCATACCGAAATCATAAAATGGATATTGTACTGATCGTGCATTTTTTTGATCATGCCGGCCGCATCCGGAAAGCGTTCTTTATCAAATTCCTGGCTGCCCCAGGCATCTTCCTTCCAGTAACTCCAGTCTAATACAATATTATCTAACCCTATTTTACGCTTTCTGAACTCTGCAACAGTGTTTTCGATTTCCTGCTCCGATTTATAGCGTTCACGGCTTTGCCAAAAGCCAAGCGTCCATTTAGGAAGCAGGGTGGCTTTGCCTGTGAGCTGCCGGTAACCACTGATCACTTCATCGGCATTATGACCGCATATGAAATAGTAACTAATATTTTCGGCCGCTTCCGACGATAGGGTCATTTTGTTTTGCAGCGCTGCCGGTGTGGGGCTTAGCCATTTTAAAGAAGCAAATGCCTGCGTTGATTCGGGAATCCATTCTACCTTAATACTATGCTTTTGCCCTTTGTTGAGCCTATACCGGAAAAAGGAAGGACCCGGGTTCCAGCCTTCACGCCACTTGTCTAACAGCAGGTTGCCATCCAGCCAGAATTTCAGGTAGCCCGAAGCCGTTAAATAAAATTTGTGCTCACCGGTGGTATCCGGCGTTATAAATCCTTCCCAGGTCAGTTTTCCTTTTTCCATAGGAAATACGGCGGGAATTTCTTTTAATGAAGGAAGAAAGGCATAATCAATTTTATCTTCCTGTTGTTGAAGATATACCTGCGAACTGTCTGTTCTGTTGCTGTAAGTAGCTGTTAATCCTTTTGCTGAGCCATCCTTGCCGGTAAGTTCAAAAGCCGATAATTGTTGTTTGGGGCGGTTGTCGCCAAAGCTGGTAATAGAGTAATTGTCCCACAATAAGCCATAATTATGGCTCGATACCAGGAAAGGAATCGCTACAATTGAGTTGTACTGCGTGAGATCAACGTCCTGGTCTTTATAATTCATCAACCCGGTTTGCGGTTGGCCCAGCCCGTAAAATGCCTCTCCGGCTGGCGACTCAAACTGTTGGCTGATACTGTAGAGCAATTTGTTACTGATGGAATAAGGCTCCATTTTTTTGCCGCCGCCGGTTTTCTCCTGTAACAGGATATTGCCGTTCTTGTCTTTAAAAACAACCTCGCCGGTGGAAACAGAGACTGAGGCCATGATTTCCCCGGTTTTGAGAATAGCTTCGTTTTCATTTTGTTCCGCGCTCCATTCTACCGCGGGGTGACTGGCGCTGTCAATCATCAGACTTTTTTGGGCTGCAGGTGCGCCGACGCCGGCCGTAACGTGAATAATTTTTGGGGAAACCGCCTGTAGTCTTACCCATTTAACAGCAGCCGCATCGGCGTTTTTTACCTGGATGGTAATGCCATCTTCATTGCGGGTGAATAACTTAGGGTTGGAGCAAGAGGATAATATTAGTGCAGATACTAATACAAGTGAGCGAAGGGCGTATGTTTGCAACTTATGGCAAGCAGTAGTCATGGTCGTCAATCGTTTAATAGGCTGTTCTCCGGCGGGTTGCTTTCAGATAACAGCAACACAGCACACCAAAGCTATCATTAACAGGTTACAGACAGGTGACTCAAATGTTTAAAAAAGGAGGTGCAAATGTTAACCGATGGGGTGCATTTGATAATATAAGGGGTATGAAATGTTAACGGGACTAAGAATGAGGTGTTTTGCAACTATATTTTTCGGTATTTTACCCGCACGATTACCCCGGAATGGATCGGGTATGTTGGAACACAGCCCACCACCTTTATGATACTTATTTATTTGTATTTTTAATATTTAGCCTAAATTATTTACCATGTTGTTTAGAGCAATTTTTAGTTTTTTATGCCTGTTTTGTATTCTTTCCGCTATGGCAGATGTACGCCTGCCCAAAATTTTTGGTTCCCAAATGGTATTGCAGCGTAATAAACCCGTACCGGTTTGGGGCTGGGCAGATGCCGGTGAAAAGGTAACGGTGGAATTGAGCCGGGATGGAATTACCAGACAAACCAAAACGGTTAAAGCCGGTAAAGATGGCAAATGGATAACCCAACTCAACCCGTCTGAAGCCGGAGGTCCTTACCAGATGGTGGTAAAAAGTAAAAAAAACAGCATCATTCTGTCCGATATCTTATTCGGTGAAGTATGGATTTGTTCCGGGCAGTCGAATATGGGATGGACTGTGCAGGCTTCTGACAACGCGGAAGAAGAAATACGCAATGCGAATTACCCTATGATTCGCCACCTGGCCGTACCAAGGGAAATGAGCCTTACACCTAATGAAGATATATCGAAGGGTGAATGGAAACTGGCGACGCCTCAAAATACAGGACAGTTTACGGCGGTGGGCTATTTTTTTGCGCGTGAGCTTCACCATAAGCTTGGCATTCCCATTGGTTTGATCAATAGTTCCTGGGGAGGCACCCAGGTTGAATCCTGGATCAGCCGGGAAGCCATGAAAAGTTTTGATGAATTTGCGCCGGTAGTGGATGCCATGCCAGCCACCATGGAAATGTTGAGCGAAAAACGTAAAAAAAGTCTCAGGTACGCCATTGACAGCCTGCAGGGCGGTTTGCCACAAGGTTCCGATGTTCAGTTATGGTCTGCAGCTTCTTTTGATGATACGGGGTGGAAATTGATGGAGGTTCCCGGTAACTTCGACCGCAAAGAACTGGCTTACCTTGATGGCGCCGTTTGGTTCACAAAGGAATTTATATTGCCTGATTCCCTGACTGGCAAAAGCATGGCGCTCACGCTTGGCGCCATCGACGATATAGAAACCACCTGGGTGAATGGTATAATAGTGGGCAACTCAACCGAAAAAGTAGCTGGCGGACGCACCTATATTCTTGACCCACCGGTGTTGCGGGCAGGCAAAAACCGGGTTACGGTTCGTATCAGTGACCTTGGTGGACGCGGTGGTTTTACCGGCAAGCCGGAAGAAATGAAAATCAGCCGGGGTAGCTATGAACTTCCACTTGCCGGCGAATGGAAATTCAGGGTAGAATCGATAGTAGACAATCACCAGTTTGTGGGCCCTAACGACGCCGGCACCTTGCTGTATAACGCTATGATTGCGCCGCTCATTCCGTATGCCATAGAAGGGGCCATCTGGTACCAGGGCGAATCCAATGTGGGCCGCGCATACCAATACCGTACCTCTTTTCCGCTCATGATCAAAGATTGGCGCAATCGCTGGAAGGACGAATTCCCTTTTCTGTTTGTGCAGTTGGCGAGCTACAATGCCAACAACGGCAATAGCCAAAAAGGCAGTACCTGGGCCGAATTGCGCGAAGCGCAGACAATGACCTTAACTGCACTACCCAAAACCGGCATGGCAGTGATTACCGATATTGGTAACCCCGGCAATATTCATCCCACAAACAAACAGGATGTTGGCAAAAGACTGGCATTACAAGCTTTGGAAATAGCATACGGACAAGATATTCTTTCCCAGGGCCCGCAGTTTTTATCCGCTCAAAAAGAAAATGATAAGATGATCATTTCATTCAGCCATACAGGATCGGGATTAACGGTTTCAGGAAAATATGGTTACCTGCAGGGTTTTGAAATAGCAGGGGAAAACCATGTATTTCATTCGGCAAAGGCGGAAATACGGGATGGGAAAGTAGTGGTTTGGAACAGCGAAGTACACAACCCGGTGGCGGTAAGATATGGCTGGGCGGATGATAATATGGAAGACAACCTTTTTAACAGGGAAGGACTGCCCGCAGCGCCTTTCCGCACGGATGCCTGGAAAGGGATTACGGAAGGCAGGAAGTTTAAATGATCGGCTTCCATTAATAAATTCGATATTATTCTGGTAAATAGAACTTACGGTTGCCTATATATACAGTAGCGTATAAATAAATCATTACAAAATCATACAATGACTATTGTTTGCCACCGGGCTATAAAGGTCCCCGTCCTTTTTTTCTTCGCGCTTCTCTGTTTTTCCTGCAGCCAAAAGCAATCCAGACAAATGGAATTACCGCAGGTGGCGGATGGCTATACCGTAGAAGTGGCTGCCGGCCCGGATTTGGTAGATTACCCGATGTTCGCCACGCTGGATGAAACAGGGCGGCTGTTTGTATTTGAGTCTACCGGCAATGTATATGAGAAAACAGTGGATGCGCTCAATAATCCTCAATTCCGCATCAGGCTGCTGGAAGATACCAATGGAGATGGCGCCTATGATAAGAGTACCATTTTCGCCGATAAAATAGGGTTTCCACAGGGTGGTGTTTTTTACAGAGGAAGCTTGTATGCTTCTTCGGCCCCTGACCTTTTAAAACTCACCGATACCAATGGAGATGGAATAGCCGATGAGAGGGAAGTGCTGTTGAGTGGATGGACGCTCAATGTAAATGCAAATAGCTTAATCGGCCCTTTTATGGCGCCCGATGGCTGGCTGTATATGACCAGCGCTATCGAAGGCTTTAACGTTACCAGCAAAGAAGGAAAAAGGATGAAGGGTGAAACCGCCCGGATATGGCGGGTGAGGCCCGATGGTTCGCAACTGGAATGGATAGCCGCAGGTGGTATGAACAACCCCGTTGAATTGACTTTTACTGCAGCCGGTGAACCCATTGGCACGGAAACCTATTTTACCAATCCCAAAGCAGGAGAACGCGATGCCCTGGTATACTGGATGGAGGGCGGCGTTTACCCAAAGCCGAATAAAAATATCGACCGGGATAGCCTGATCAGAACAGGCGATTTGATGCCCGTTGTTACTAAGTATTCCCGCGTATCGCCTGCCGGTATTGGTCGTTACCGGAATACTGCTTTTGGCGGGGATTTCAGAGATAACCTGTTCAGCGCCCAGTTTAATACCCATCGCATCATCCGGCACAAGTTGTTCAGATCCGGGGCATCTTTTCGAACAGACGATGAACCTTTTTTCTGGTCGAACAGCGAAGACTTTCATCCAACGGATGTGCTCGAAGATGCCGATGGCAGTTTGCTGGTGGTGGAAACAGGCGGATGGTTTATTAAGGGCTGTCCCTTGTCGCAGGTATCCAAACCGGAATTAAAGGGATCGATATACCGCGTTCGCCGTAAGGGAGCAAAAAATACAGATGATCCCTATGGTAACGGGATAGGTTGGAATAATCTTGAGCCGGAAAAGGCGGTTCATTACCTGGAAGACACCCGGCCGTTTGTAAATGACCGGGCAGTACAACGGCTTGTGGATGGCGGTTCCGGATCGGTAACCGCACTCAGCACATCGCTCCGGCAATCGACGAATGCGAATGCAAGGATACTGTCGGTTTTTGCATTATACCGGGTAGGCACACCCGAAGCGCTTGCTGCCCTAAGGGTGGGGCTGAATGATACGGATCAACAGGTACGGATAGCCGCAGCCCGTGCCGCAGGAATGGCAAAAGACCCATTGGCGGTTGAAAAGCTGGTAGCAATGCTTGATGATGGCGAGCCCGCCGTTCGACGGCAGGCCGCCACAGCACTTGGACAAATCGCTGATAAAAAAGCCGTGCAGCAGTTGCTTGCAGCGGCGGCGGATACAGATGATCGCTTTATACGTCATGCGGTTATTTATTCGCTTGCAACCATTAATGAACCGGCTTTGGTTGCGCAGGGTCTTTCACATCCCTCCGTTAAAGTAAGGGAGGCAGCATTGATCGCACTCGACCAGATGCCGGCATCTACTTTAACGCCGGAACAGGTAACCGGTTTTTTGATGAGTAAGGATACGGCAATTCAGCATACAGCCCTTTGGGTGGCTTCACATCATCCTGGCTGGTCGGCAAAGATGATTCAATTTTTGGACAACCGCTTTCAGCGCGGCCGGCTAACGCCAGAAGAAGAGTCGCTTTTCAGGACTATGATGGTGTCTTTTTGCGAAGCCCCCAGCATGCAACATTTTATGGCGGGGCAATTGAATGTATCATCAAAAACTCACCAGCTTTTCATGCTCGGTTCAATGGAGGCTTGTAAAATAGACACGTTTCCAGTGGCATGGATACCAGCCATTCAAAACACGCTGATGCCGGATGCAGACCAACAGGTTAAATTGCATGCCATACAGCTTGTCAGGTCGCGGGGTATAACCTCCCTGGCCAACCAACTGCAGCAGGTAGCAGATGATCAAAACAACCCGGCAGAATTGAGGATGGAGGCCATCGCTGCTTTACAAAAGGCAAGACCTGATTTTAGTAACGATCATTTTGATTACTTGTACACGCAGTTACAGGATAGCAATGAAACCACGCTGCGTTTGCAGGCAGCTACAACATTGGCGCAGGGTAAACTTTCGGATGAGCAATTGCTCCGGTTGGCAACCGGGTTTCTTCCTGAAGCAGATGCTTTTATTCTGCCACGGCTTGTTCCTGTATTTCGCGGCGAACATTCAAAATCGGTTGGCGAAGCGTTGATTTCGGCGCTCAGCAACTCTCCCAGCCTCAATGGTTTTACACCGGAATATCTCAGGGATATTTTTGCCCAATATCCGCCCGGCATTAAACCTGCGGTAGACCAGTTAATGAATAATTTGAATAAAGTGCGTTCAACACGGCTTGAACGGATTCAAGCATTAGAAAAAAATATTGCCAGCGGCTCGCTCGACCGGGGGCGGGTATTGTTTTTTGGGAAAGCCACCTGCGCCACCTGTCACACCGTCGGCGCGGAGGGCGGCAATTTTGGTCCCGACCTTACTTCGATCCAACTCGACCGCTCGCCGCATGATCTGCTGGAGGCCATTGTGTACCCGGGTGCGAGTTTTGTACGGGAATTTGAAACTTACCGTATCAAAACCAAAACAGGCGAACATACAGGCATCATCAGCGAACGTGCTCCCGATGCTATTATACTCTCCACCTCTCCGCAAATATTTGTTCGTATTCCGCGGCAGGATATTGTGTCAACAGAGCTGCAGGATATATCACTCATGCCGCAGGGTTTCGATCAGTTGTTAAATGACCAGGAAATGGCAGACCTCCTGGCCTTTATTGTAGGGCAGGACCAGGACCCGAAAACCGATCAAAAGATACTAAGGTAGCCATTGCGGGTATGTTTTCGGGCATTCACTTCCCCGTCAAATACAGGTAAATCTAAATCTTCGAATATGCAACGACGTAAGTTTATCAATGGGTTGCTCACCGGCGCCGCGGCGCTCACCACAAACAGTGCCGGGTTGGCAATGAGTTCAATAAAGGAAGAAAAGATAGCGGAACCGTTCCGGATGAAATTTTCTCCCGATTTTAATATTTTTTCCGCTTTGCCAGGTAAAGATGTAGCCGACGAGATCAGGTGGGGATACGACCAGGGTTTCCGTGCCTGGGAGTGTACAGGACTGAAGAGCAGACCAATAGAAGAACAGGAACGCATCAGCAAAACCGTTCAGCAACTGGGAATGGAATTCGGACAATTTGTGGGTACGATGACTTTTGAAAATGTAACGTTCGCCGGGCGTGATGCTGCACTGCGTGAAAAAGTATTAGAAGATGTTAGAGCTTCCGTGGAAATTGCAAAAAGAATGAACACCAAATTTGTGCACAATGTGCTGGGCATGGCGGATCCAAAGCTTCCCGCGGATTTCCAGATGGCCAATGCCATTGAACTGCTGAAACGGATTGCGGAGATATATGAACCACATGGTATAATAATGGTGATGGAAAGCATGAACCATAAGATCAATCACCCGGGTATGTTTCTCCATACTATCCCCCAGGCCTATGCGCTCGCAAAAGCAGTGGGCAGTCCGAATGTAAAAATGCTTTTTGATTTTTATCACGTCCAGATTGAAGAAGGAAATCTTATTCCCACGCTTGATTACGCATGGGATGAAATTGGCTATATGCAGCTTGGAGATACGCCGGGGCGCAAAGAGCCCACCACCGGCGAAATCAATTTTCCAAATGTGTTGCAACACGTGTATAACAAAGGCTACAGGGGTTTTATGGGGATGGAACACGGTATCAGCAAGCCCGGGAAAGATGGCGAATTAGCCGCCTTGAAAGCCTACCGTTCGATTGATCCGAAAT
>CAYMKT010000143.1:0-9437 GCA_964391065.1 uncultured Terrimonas sp.
TGGAGAAATTTATTCCTGGTTTTTGATATCCAAATGCGCATTGAGCATCTGTTTAAGGTGCGCTTTTAGCTTGGGGATCATTTTTTTGTTATACAAATCATCAGTGTTTTTTTCTATGTTGAATACTTTATGGTAAAGCGCCCTGGAAGAAGTAACCTGGGTAATGGTACCCATCACCGATGCCACTGTGAGTTCGATATCCACTTTTCGGAAAACCTTTTTCTTTTGTCCATCCAGGATGATTTTTTTGATCTGCTCCAGGTTCCTGAGCTTAATATCCGTCATCATATCCTTAATCGCATCCGACTGAATGGTGGGCAAATGGGTAGTCATAATACAATGAAACCGCGAGTTATTTAAGATCTTATCTACGTACAAGTCCACCAACCGCTCTATCTTATCAAACGGCGCCAGGTTTTCATCTTTACTCAATTCTTCCAGTATGCCTCTGGTATACCCGGAGCGATGCTCTACCAGCGATACAAGAAGTTTCTCCTTTGATCCAAAATAGTAGGATATCATGGCCAGGTTAACATTTGCCTGGCTGGCAATATCTCTTACGGAAGTTCCATCAAAGCCTTTTTCTGCAAAAAGCTGTTCGGCGGCATCCAGTATATGCGTTCGTTTATCTGCTATTGCTTTTTCCATTGCAGCGCAAAGCTAAACGATTGTTTGTTTTAAACAAACGTTTAACTTATTTTATTCGGTTAATATCTTGTTATCTGTGTGGAACGGGCGAGTTGTTTCTACTTGCTTATGACTGATGAAACCCTCTTAAAGCATTGAAAATCACACATGATGAAGGAATTGCTCAACTAAATCGATTCGTATTCCTTTTCATTCCAACCAATGATAACTCTGCCGGCCCGCTCAAGTATTGGTCTTTTAATAAGCGTGTGATGCTCCTGCATAAGTTGAACAGCGGATTCCTGGCTGTTTACCGATTGCTGCTGTTCGGGAGTTAAACAACGCCAGGTGGTGCTTTTTTTATTCAGCACTTTTTCCCAACCGGCGGTGTTGCACCATTCCCGCAGCTTTTTTTGGGTAATGCCCGATTCCCTGTAGTTATGAAAATGGAACTGCATTTTTTTTTGCTTTAGCCAGCCTATTGCTTTTTTTGTAGTGTCGCAGGTGGGGATGCCATACACAATAACCATATGTGCTTTATTTGGAGTGTAATTACTATAAAAGGTATTACCATTTTTCTTCTTTGCTGATATCCTGGTCATTCTTGCTATAGGTATTGCGGTTTTTTGCTTTTTGAACCTGCCTTTCGATGATTAAAGCGCCTATGATGGCAGCCGCATCTGCTCCTTTATTTGTTTCCAGCATTGCTTTCAGTTTGCTTTCGTTTACATCTATGCGGTATAGTAAGTTAATCAAACCGTGGAAATCATGTTGCAGCATTTCTTCCACTTTTTCCTTTACCAGCAATTGTATGTCATCCCAACTGAAAGCAGCCGGCAATAATATAGCCAGCTCATTTTGCAATGCTGTTGTTATTTCCTTTTCGTACATCATTGAAATTTTTCCACTACGCCCAACCCAAAAAGTGCAAAATCATATCTCACGGGGTCGGTGTCATTTAGCTGTTTCAAACAGGCTGTTAACTCCAGCGCTGCTAACCAATCTATTTGGGAGCGCGACACTAAATTAAACCGTTTCGCCACACGGGCCACATGTACGTCGATAGGGCAAATGAGTTGGGCAGGCGAAATATTTTTCCAGAGCCCGAAATCCACGCCCCTGTTATCGTCTCTTACCATCCAGCGTAAAAACATATTCAGCCGTTTACAGGTCGACTTCCTGTCCGGAGAAGCAATATGTTTGCGTGTTCGTTTGGGCACATCCTCCATCGAAAAAAAATAATGGCCGAACTCCCGCAATCCGTTTTCAATCGTATCGTCGTCTGCCTCCATCCCTCTTGTAAATGCAGTTTCAAGCGAGGTGGAAGATTGATAATGATGATGCAGGAATTCTACGAAGTACAGTATGTCTGTAGCATTAAAGGTTCTGTGTTTAAACGTCATTAACCGCTGCAACCCGGATTTAGAGGGAAAAAGACAAAACTCATGGGGTGCATTATCCATCAGCAGCATCAGTTCCCTGCTTTTATTAATGATAGTGGTACGGTTTCCCCAGGCCAGTATCGCTGCAAAAAAAGCTGCAATTTCAATATCCTGCTTTTTAGAGAAGCTGTGCGGAATACAAATGGGGTCATTATGTATAAAGGAAGGCTGGTTGTATTCCTCCACCTTCCTGTCTAGAAAATCCTTGAGATGATTGATACCAGGCATATGCGTTATCCAATTGCCTGCTTTAGATCAGCAACCAGGTCGTCTGCATCTTCAATACCTACGCTCAGGCGAATCAGTGAATCTACCAGCCCGTTGGCTATCCGCTCTTCACGCGGTATGGAAGCGTGTGTCATACTGGCCGGGTGTCCTATCAGCGATTCAACCCCACCAAGCGATTCAGCACAGGCGAAAAGCCGGGTGGAGGATAATACTTTTTCGGCAGCAGCTATGGTGTTCTCCTTTAATTCAAAACTGATCATCCCTCCAAACCCATTCATTTGTGTTTTAGCAATAGCATGATTGGGATGGTCTTCAAACCCGCACCAGTGCACTTTTGCTATGGCAGGGTGCCGCCTTAAAAAATGAGCGACCTTTTCCCCGTTTTCGCAATGTCGCTGCATGCGCACATGAAGTGTTTTTAAACCGCGTAACAATAAAAAACAATCTTGCGGACCAGGCACAGCGCCGCATGCATTTTGTAGAAAGTAAAGTTGATCGGCGATCTCCTGGTTGTTGGTAATTAAACAGCCATGTACCACATCGCTATGCCCGCCTATATATTTTGTAGCCGAATGCATTACGATATCCGCCCCAAGGTCGAGCGGATTTTGAAGATAGGGAGAGGCAAAAGTATTATCAACAGCCAGCAAGGCCCCCGCCTTTCCGGCAATAGCCGAACAGGCTTTTATGTCGATGATCCTGATCAGCGGGTTGGTGGGTGTTTCCACCCATATCATTTTGGTAGAAGGCGTAATGTATTGATCAATACTGGATGCATCACTCATATCGATGAAACGAAACTTTAATCCATAGGCTTCCCATATTCTACGCATCAGGCGGTAGGTTCCTCCATAGAGGTCATTGGTACTGATGATTTCGTCGCCGGGCTTAAACAGTTTTAAAAGGGTATCTGTGGCGGCCAACCCACTGCTGAAACAAATACCATATTTACCATTTTCAGCCGCCGCCAAAGCATTTTGCAACTGCGTACGGGTCGGGTTTTGCGTTCTGGCATACTCATATCCTTTATGGTTTCCCGGCCCATCCTGTACATAAGTTGATGTTTGATAAATGGGCGTCATAATGGCGCCGGTAGAGGGATCGGGATGCACACCGGCATGAATGAATTTTGTAGCAGGTTTCATACGCTGTATATAATGAAGTGCAAAGATGCATAAATGCCATGAGTTTCAACTTATCAAGTTATTCTCCGGAATTCCAGTTTAACAGAAGCTTAACCCACAGCACGTAACAATTTGCAACATACATGGAACGCTGTTCCGTAAAGGATTTCACAGTTTCAGGCGTTCTTGCCTCTCTGAAAAATATCGTTGCTGAAACTGCAATCTTATCTTGATTAACCCGCTGGCGTAGTAACATTTTAAAAAAAATAACGGCTTGCTATTTTTATCCCGTCAAAATCATTTTTTAAGATTTAAGTAAATGTAAGCGTATGAAAAAGATATTTGTTCTGGCCCTGGCAGCGCTCTTCTCAGCAGGCGCATATGCACACCATGTTTCCGTAAGTGAGAAGGCCCTTAAAGCCTTTAATGAAACCTTTACCACCGCAAAGGAAGTAAGCTGGCATGAAAATGGAAATGAGTATTCAGTCCGGTTTTTACAGGAAGATGTACGGTATGTTGTGCATTATAGCCAGGAAGGTAAGATCATTGGCGCTATGCGCTTTTATAAGCCTGCTCATCTGCCGCTGAATATTTTGGCGGAGGTTACCAGGTTGTATTCAAACAAGAAGCTGTTCGGCGTTACCGAAATTACTTCGGGAGATAGTGTGGCTTATTTTGTAAAAATGGAAGACAGCAAATATTTCACAACTGTTAAGTTTACTCCCTACGGAGAAAGTGAAGTTTATGAAAAAATCAAAAAACAACAGTAATGTGCGGTTCTTTCATCAACACTGTTGTAATAATGTGGCAGCTACCAGGTAACGCCAGTCGTAGTTATCCGGTGCATAGGCGGATAGCGGCTGAACGGAAGCATATATGGTCTCTTTTTTCAAAATGCCTGCAGCCGAAAGTTTGTGTTTAGCATCGTGTATACGTTCCTGTAACACCGGTTGACTCATCCATTGCAGTTGCGGAGGTTCAAAACCAATTTTATCTTTTCGCCACGCAACGGTTGCAGGCAATTCATTCTTCATGCACTCCCTTAGTATCCATTTAGAAAATCCATTTCTTATTTTAAAATCCGGGGTAAGCGAAAAAAGGAAGGTTACCAGTTCGTGGCCCAGGAATGGTAAACGTATTTCCACTCCATGCGCCATGGAATTACGATCGGCATAGCATAATAATTCTTCCAGACCGCTTTGCATGGTGTTGTAATACAAAATATCATTCAAGTGGCTTACATAAGGTTTACTTGAGCAATCCTCATCGCTGAACGCCCTCAGAAAGCCGGGTTCAAGGGCAGGGTTAGAGATAAGTTTTTTATGTTCCCTCCTTTGGAGCCTTAGAGCGGTTAAGCCGGGGCTATATGCTGCAACATAGTTTTTATAGCCCCATTCGAAAGGAATAAGGTTGTTTGATAATGCGGCTTTTTCCTTTTTAAAATTGCCGGAATTTTTATAGCGCAGCAGTTCCTGGAGGTACCAATGGATGTATTTCGAGTAACCGGCCATCGTTTCGTCTGCTCCCTGTCCGTCTAAAAGCACTTTGGTTTGATGCTGTTTTGCCAGTTTGCATAGTGCGTACTGTGTAAAAACACTGGCGGAACCTATCGGTTGTTCGTGGTGAAAGCAAAGTTTTTCAAGATCATGAACCAAACATTCAGCCGTAGGCGTAACGGTATAATTGGTTAGGCCAAATTTGTTTACCACCTGTTGAACATACTCCGATTCATCTTTTTCGTAGCCGGGGAAAACAGCAGAAAAACTTTTGTAAAGGGTATTGCCTGGCCGCAAAGCCTGTATAGCTCCCGCAATCGAAGAACTATCCAGTCCTCCGCTTAAACTGGTGCCAACCGGTACATCGCTTCTCAACCTTCTGTTTACTGCGGTAAAAAAAAGAAATCTGAATTTTTCCACAGCCTCCTTTTCATGGTAGCAAATGCCGGAGTCCTTCTCAATATCCCAATAGCGATGGGCTGTAAATTGTTTACTCCTGACCCTCCACTTCATGTAGTGCGCAGGCGGCAGTGCGTATATCTTCTTATAAAAACTACGTTGCTTCTCTACGGCAAACTGCGTATGTCCTAACCCGATATAATACAACAACGCCTGTTCATCTACATTCTTTTCAACCCCCGCAGCCCACAAAGCCTTCATTTCACTGGCAAAAAGCAAAGCCTGGCCGGTTTCATCCGAATAATAAAAAAATGGTTTTTCTCCGAACCTGTCGCGGGCGGCAAAAAGTGTTTGTTCCGCTTCATCCCAAATAGCAAACGCAAACATTCCGTCAAAATGCTGAACACAATCTTCCTTATAATGCGCGTATGCGGCCAGGATGACTTCCGTATCGGAGCGGGTGCTGAATTGATAACCTTTAGAGATGAGATGTTCTTTTATCTCAAGGTAATTATAGAGCTCTCCATTATAAACGATGCTGTATTGTTGTGCAGCGCCGGGAGAAAAATGCATGGGTTGAGCGGCTGCATCACTCAAATCAATAATAGTTAAGCGCCGGTGGGCAAAACCCACCGAGTTGTCTCGATTGATCCAGTATCCTTCGCCGTTTGGACCACGATGCGCAATTGCATCTGCCATTTTTTTTAAACGGGAGGTACTGATTAAAGCAGGGTTGAACGATATAATACCGGCGATGCCGCACATACAGGTAAATATCGAAAATCTTTAAAGCAAAACCGAATTTTATTACGGAGATCAGCTTAAATATTTACCCACAATGGGCATCCTTCTTCCTACACCAAATGCTTTGGCGCTTACCCGGATGATGGGACAAAACTGGTTGCGTTTATATTCATTGATATTAACCAGCCTGAGCACCCTGTTTACCAATGCAGGATCAACGTTCATTGCAATAATTTCTTTCGGACCTTGCCGTCTTTCAATATATTGATATAATACTTTATCTAATACATGATAGTCGGGCAAACTATCGCTATCTTTTTGATTGGGACGCAGTTCGGCAGAAGGCGCTTTATCAATAATAGAAACCGGGATCATTTCTTTGTCGCGGTTAATATACCGGGCAAGGGCATACACCTGCATCTTATACACATCGCCTAAAACGCTAAGCCCGCCTGCCATGTCGCCATACAAAGTACCATAGCCGGTAGCCAATTCACTTTTATTGGAAGTGTTTAACAATATATAGCCGAATTTATTGGCAATAGCCATCAGCAGGTTTCCGCGGGAACGGCTTTGAATATTTTCCTCGGCCACGCCAAACGGACTATCTTTAAACAAAGGTTCCAACTCCGTTAAAAAACTTTCATAAATACGCTTAATGGGAATGATATGGTATGGATTCCCAAGCGTTTTGCTCAGTTGTTCTGCATCCAATACAGAATGGCCGGAGGAAAATGGCGATGGCATCAATACCGCGGTTACATTTTCAGCGCCCAGGGCTTCACAGGCTAAGGCTAATACCACCGCGCTGTCAATACCGCCGCTGCTGCCCAATATGGCTTTGGAAAAATTCATTTTATGGAAATAGTCGCGAATACCCAGTATAAGCGCCTGGTGGATTTGCCTGATATTGTTGCCGGCGGTAAGGAAATCGATTACCTGGTCGGGATTGCCGATTTTTGACACCCGCATTTCCTGGTCGGTTTGACCCGAAATAGTAGCGGGTTGCTGCCCGCTGGTTTCAATTTGCGGATCGCCTTTAACAGCGGCAGCCGTAATATCCGTTACATGAAAGTCCTCGTCAAAATAAGCCATCTCCTTCATCAAATTTCCTTTTGCATCGTATACCAGGCTACCTCCGTCAAAAATGATTTCTGTTTGCGATCCTACCGCGTTGCAATACAGCAACGGCATTTTGTATTTCAAAACATTGGCCCTGGCCACTTCCTTACGGTCTTCATCGTGATCATAATCAAAAGGAGAAGCGGAAATATTAATCATCAGGTCGGGCTGCTGTTGTGCAAGGATATCCATCGGGCAAATGCGGTATAACGGATTGTCGCCAAGGTTCCAGATATCTTCACAAACGGTGAGGGCTATGCGGTGATTTTTAAAGGGTATTACCCGCCATTCAAATGCCGGTTCAAAATAACGGTATTCGTCAAATACATCGTAGGTGGGTAATAATGTTTTGTGTGATACTCCAATAACTTCGCGGTTATACAGAAACCAGGCGGCATTAAAAAGATCTTTTCCCAGCGGGTTAAGATTTTTTTGGGGGGCGCCTATTATTACACCGATATCATCGCTATGCTGTGTTATTTGTTCAATGGAGGCATTGCATTGATTGAGGAAATCGTCGAACTCCAGGAAGTCACGCGGGGGGTAGCCGCAAACGCTCAATTCAGAAAACACCACCAGTTCCGCTCCGGCTTCCCGGGCCTGCTGAATGGCCGATATGATTTTACCCGTATTCTTTTCAAAATTGCCGATGTGATAATTTTGTTGTGCCAGTGCGATCCTCATGGGGCAAAATTAAAGTGACTTGAACCGATGCAGCAAATAATAATTCGGGAAAAACACAACTGCACTCTTTTTAGCCATATGGCATATTCGTCGTAACTTTGTTTTTCAATGAATGGCGAAATACCATGAAGAAGATAGCCAATATTTTATTGGGGATGATGTTTTTGCTGTTGAGTAGCATGGCTGTTTCTGCGCAATGTTCTATTTGTACCCGAACTGCGCAGCAAATGGGCGAAAAACCTGCCAAAGCGCTAAACACAGGTATACTTTATTTAATGGCTGCTCCTTTTGCGGTGGTAGGCTTTATAGGTTACCGGATGTGGAAGCAGACCCGCGGCGAAAAAATCAACAACCAGGATTAGCAGCGGGAGATACGGCAGTGTGGAGCACCCGCCTATGGTTATTTGACTAACTATCCCTGTTGCTTTTTTGAACCTTCCACAGCTTCACATATTTCAGCAAAGTTTGGTAAGCCACGCTTCTGGCAATAAAGAAGCCTTCCATTCCATCCAAAAATCCCAGTTTAAAAATATACCCGGTAATAAAAGCGACGGCGGGATTAATAACAATTTTGAACAAGGAGGCGCGCTTTCCCTTTTTGAACATGGCCTCCGACTGAATAGTAGTGAAGCGGTTCATTTGCGCAATATGTTCTTCTATCGTATAGTAGGTAAAGTGCAATATGTCGCCGGGTAAGCGCCGGATACTGGCTCCGGCATCCATTTCAATTTTATCGTGCGGGTTGGTACCGCCCCATTTCCCTTTTTGCCTGTTCAATACCCTTAGCTTCCTGTCTGGGTACCATTTGCCATGCCTGATCCATTTGCCGCAATAATTAGAGCAGCGGTTCATACTGTATACGTCGTATGGAAACCCTTCCTGCTTGGCCCGGGCTATCGCCTTATAAAGCGTTTCATCCAGCGCCTCATCGGCATCGAGCGACAGCACGTGATCGTGGGCTGCCTGTTGCAGTGCAAAATTCTTTTGTTCAATGTAGCCCAGAAAAGGCTGGTCAATAAAACGGACGCCGTATTGAAGGCAAATGTTTTTGGTTTGATCGGTAGATAAGGAATCCACTACAACGATTTCCTCCGCCAGCCCTTTTACGCTTTCCAGGCACCTGCCAATATTTTTTTCTTCGTTGAACGTAATGATAACAACGGATAACGGCTTCATGTTGGTAATAACGGTGTATGATCTCTAAGAGGGGATGATTTTTAATAGCCCCATTTTTTCATAATCCGCAGGTCTTCTTTGATGCATTCCATGGGCGTCTTTCCCTGGTAAGACTCCTGTTCTACAATAAAGTGTATGGTTCCAGATTTTCTGCCCAGGTCAATTACTTTTTTCACAGGAATAACGCCCACTCCCAATATAGTGCTTTCGTAAGGCTCATTGGGATTCTCCGATTTTATTTCATCCTTTACATGCATCGATTCGAACCTGCCGGGATATTGTTTCATCACATCCAGGGCTATGCCGCCGCCATTGTACATATTGCCAATATCCAACTGCTGGGCTACGAGGTTGGGGTCGGTATTTTGCAGGATAATGTCGTACACGGTAAGCCC
>CAYMKT010000144.1:0-6338 GCA_964391065.1 uncultured Terrimonas sp.
TTCAGTAACGATATTCATGATACCGACTCCTCTCATTCTTTCATCAATGAGTACGGTTACATGGGTGGAGGGGTAGGCATTGGCGATTTTAACAACGACGGGTTGAAGGACATTTTTTTTACCGGTAACCAGGTAAGCTGCCGGCTTTATATCAATAAAGGAAATAATCAATTTAATGATATAACGGAAAAAGCCGGGATCGGCACAAATGTTTGGTGTACGGGAGTGAGTATTGTTGACATTAATAACGACGGGTACGACGATATATATGTTTCTGTTTTTGGAAAAAACTTGCGCCAACGCTCAAAAAATCTCCTGTTCATTAACCAGGGTGACCTCACCTTTAAAGAAGAAGCAATCGCGTATGGACTTGCAGATACCAGTTATTCAACACAGGCTGTGTTTTTCGATTATGATAAAGATGGCGACCTGGATATGTACCTTACCAATTATTTGTTAAGCACAAAAAACGGTAACGTCATTTTTCCGCGCGACAGGAGTGGCCGCTCCCCTGCAAACGATAAACTTTACCGGAATGACGGTTACATGGCAAACTTAGGGCACCCTGTTTTCTCGGATGTTACAATGGAGGCTGAAATAAAGGGAGACGGGTATGGACTGGGGGTAGCTGTAAGTGACTTTAATGGAGATGGTTGGCCCGATGTTTATGTGGCCAATGATTTTTTGTCGAACGATGAGCTATGGTTAAATAACCGTAATGGCACTTTTACCAACCGTATTGATAAAGCCTTTCAGCACCAGAGCTATTCCAGTATGGGCACGGATGCTGCAGATATTAACAACGACGGGTTGCCGGACATTCTCACGCTGGATATGTTGCCTGAAAGTAATGAACGGAAGAAAACTTCCTCTTCCTTCATGAACTATGAAAGATATGAAACCGAACGCTCCATGGGGTATGAGCCTGAGTTTATGCGGAATATGCTCCAGTTAAGTAATGGTACCCGGCTGATTGGAGATACAGCCGTTCCTTTTTTTAGTGAAATTGGGCGGCTAAGCGGTATTGACGCAACCGACTGGAGTTGGAGTGTTTTACTGGCTGATTTTGATAACGATGGGTGGAAAGATATTCATATTACCAATGGAATAGGAAGAGATTTTATTAATGCCGACTTTCTTGAATTCAGTAATAATATTTTCAACAGCTCAAAAAGCAGGGAGGAGAAGGAAAAAACGATCAGGCAAAAACTCGCTTCACTGAAGCATGTTAATCTGCCCAATTATTTATACCTCAATAACCGTGATTTAACTTTTGCAGATGAATCGGGTAATGCCGGAATTAACGAACCTTCCATGTCGAATGGCGCCGCTTATGCCGACCTGGATAATGATGGCGACCTGGACCTGGTGGTTAATAATATCAATCAGCCTGCATTTGTTTTCATTAATAATACCAATTCAGTAAACGGTCCCGCTAACGTTCATTTCTTAAGTATTCAATTGAAGGGCGATAGCCTGAATACCGGTGGATTCGGATCAAAAATATTGCTGTACAATGAAGACAATGTACAATTGCAGGAGGCAAACCCTGTCAGGGGTTACTGTTCAACCGTGGATCAGCGACTGTTTTTTGGATTAGGGAAAAATGATCACGCAGATTCGTTGCTTATCATTTGGCATGATGGCAAAACGCAATTATTAAAAAATATTCCTGCCGATACAGTCGTTGTTCTTTCCTGGAAGAGTGCCGGCATCGATTCTGCAGCTAAAGTTGCGGGTACGCCATTACTATTCTCAGATATCAGTTCAACTTCGGGCGTTTTGTACAGGCACAACGACAATCGATTTAATGATTACGGCATTCAACGGCTATTGCCGCAAAAGTACTCCCAGTTGGGGCCGTTCATTACCACCGGCGATATCAATAATGATGGGGCAATTGATTTTTTTGTTGGCGGGGCATTTAACTTTTCAGGGAAAATTTTCACACAAAAAGGCGGGCAAACTTTCAGCTCAAAAAACCTTACCGACAGTATCAAATTCGAGGAAGACATGGATTGTGTTTTATTTGACGCCGACGGCGACGGAGATGCCGACTTGCTCGTTACCGGTGGCGATATGCAGTATGATGAAAATTCGATTTATTATAAACCGCGTTTTTACCTCAATGATGGAAAAGGTAATTTCAGTTTGCAAAACAATGCCATACCTGATTCAGTAAGGACTATTGCCGGCTGTGTAAGGGAATGTGATTATGATGGAGATGGAGATATTGACCTGTTCATTGGCGGACGTGTTTCCAAACAATATCCGATGGCTCCCAGGAGTTTTTTATTACAAAACAATAATGGCGTCTTTACAGATGTTACGGCAAAAGTTTGTCCGGATTTACAAAGAATAGGTATGGTTACTTCGGCCGTGTGGACCGATTTTGATAATGATAAACAGGTAGATCTCATTATTGCCGGCGAATGGATGCCATTGAGATTCTTTAAAAATAATGGCGGCAAACTGGTTGAAACAACTTCCTCAACCGGGCTAACCCGGATGAACGGAATGTGGCGTAGTCTTATAGCGACCGATATCGACAACGATGGAGATGACGATCTTATAGCGGGTAACTTTGGTTTGAATTGCGAGTACCGCGTAACGGAAACAGAGCCAATGCAGCTATTCGCCACCGACCTTGATGGAAACGGAAGCATCGACCCTGTTTTTTTCTATTATATAAAAGCGAATGATGGTAAGAAATATTCGTTTCCCGGAATCAGCAGGAGTTTGTTTTCCGACCAGGTGCCTGCCATAAAAAAGCAGTTCCTGCTATACAGGGATTATGCCCGTGCGGACTATAATGAAATTTTTAAAGGGAAGTCAAACGAAAACATTTTGCAACTGCGTTGTGATGAAACCCGAAGTTGTTATTTTGAAAATACCGGCAATGGAAAATTCATCAAGCATCCTTTACCGGTTGAAGCCCAGTTTGCTCCCGTAAATGCTATTATCTGCGACGACTTCGATAATGATGGGTTTAAAGACATATTATTGGCGGGAAATGAATACCAGGCAGATGTTATGACGGGGAGATATGATGCATCCTATGGTTGTTTTCTGCGCGGCAGCAGCAATGGATCCTTTACATGGACTCCCCCGGTAAAAAGCGGTCTTATATTGAATGGCGATGTAAAAGACATGTCGCTTATCCGTTTGTTAAACGGGAAAAAAATATTACTTGCTGCTGTTAACAATGATTCGCTTAGGATGTTTGAGATTAATGCGGCAACACATGGCCCCCGCGCCTTCTAAAGCGACTGAATATTGGACTTGTTTGTGCATATAAAAAAGTTGGGTAGCATAAAACAACAATAACAAATGGGTTCGCTTCCCGGCACGGTTTTCAACGAATGAAGCGAAGAGCAATACCTTGAATAATGCGAATGCGCTATATCGCTTACCTTCCCCAATAGTTTGAAAAGATCGCCTGCATTTCAGGATGATCATCATCGTTGTCTCCTGCCATGGCTTTTTGCTTTTTCAACTCTTTTTTCATCTTGCTGATAATCGCCTGGTATTGTTTGTCATTAATGGCGTTATGCAATTCCTGCGGGTCTTTTTGGACGTCATAAAACTCCCAGGCGGGAGTGGTGGTTTGTTTGGACACATCGGTCATGTTGAGCGGCTGGCCATAGTAAAAAATGAGTTTATACTTGTCGTTCCTGATTCCAAAATGGGCGGGTATGTCGGGATTGTGCTGCCAGTACCGGTAGTACATTGAACTGCGCCAGTCAACTGGTTTTTTTCCGGTCACATTTTTTCTGAAACTTTCACCTTGTATAAAGGAGGGCTTTTTGATGCCTGCATAATCTGCAAATAAAGCGGGAAAGTCAATATTTAAAATGATGTCGTCAATCCGGCTACCACTCTTTATTTCCTTAGGATAACAAATCACAAACGGCATGCGTAAGGATTCTTCGTACATCATGCGTTTATCAAAAAAGCCATGTTCTCCTAAAAAATAACCCTGGTCGGAGGTATAAATAACAACGGTGTTGTCTGCAAGTCCTGATTGTTCAAGATAGTCAAGCAGCCTTCCAATATTTTCGTCAATAGCAGCTCCGCAACGCAAAAAATCCTTAACCATTTTTTGATAAATTTTCTTCCGTGCCTGCACACTGTCTAATCCTTCAATGCTGAATGGCATACCCGGGTAGGTGGTCCAGAATTTATCCGGGTTTTTTTGAAACTGTTCCCAGCGGGCCTCCATGTTTTCCAACTTTTGTCCTTTGAAACTCCTGCCATTCGTTTCAGGTCCAAAATCCAGGAGCGACCCCGGTTCGGGAATTTCAACATCTTCATATAAATGTTTCAGCCGGTCGGGATATTCAAATGGTTCATGTGTAGCTTTAAAATGGGTCATCAAAAAGAATGGTTTATCGGGGTTCCTGTTCTTCATCCAGTCAATAGAAAAATCGGTAACGACATCCGTATTATAGCCAGGATATTTTCTTCCAGCGGCTATACCATCATCCTGCCAATCTTCTTCTGTTTTAAATACAGGATCAAAATAAACACCCTGTTCCGGCATTACCATAAAATGATCAAATCCGGAAGGCTTTTTCTTCAAATGCCATTTACCGAATAAAGCGGTTTGATAACCATTTTGCTGCATTACCCTGGCGATGTTTATGCTGTCGGGCGAGAGGGCATCCGCTAAGGTATATATTCCGTTTCGGTTGCTGTATTGCCCGGTCATAATAGTAGCCCTGCTGGGCACACAGATAGAATTAGTGCAGAATATGTTATTCAATATAGCCCCCCTGGCTGCTATCCTTTTGATGTGTTCGTTTTTTACATAATCTTTCAGCAGGCCGCCATAAGTACCCCATGCCTGCGAAGTATGATCATCTGCCATGATAAAAAGAATATTGGGCCTGTCTTTTTGTTGGGCGAAGAGTGGAGCTATTAAGAATGTTAATGCAACCAGGAAAACTATTTTTTTCATCATATTAATGTTGTGCCTGAAAACTGCGAAAGGTACAAAAGTTTATTTTTAAAAAGAGGGACTTCGTGCGGCCCAGGCCTGTTCTCCGGGGATACGATTTACTGGGTTGTTACTTCAGTTATCCATGTTTCGTATAGTTTTGTAAGATCCCTTACAACATCGGGAAATTGATCTGCCTTATTTTTCTTTTCGCCAACATCATTCACGAGGTTAAACAGGTATATGCCAGTTCCGCTTTTTTCGGTGTCGGAAAATTTGCCCAACTGTGGGTTATGTATTAATTTCCACTCGCCTTTTCTTACTGCCCATTGTGGGGTGCTTCCACCACCGCTTTTCCAGATAAAGACATCATGAGGGGAAGGAGCATTAGAAGAGTGAATTACCTGGACAATACTTTTTCCATCAATTTTTCGGTTGGGTAAATTAATGTTACAAAGTTCAGCCAACGTGGGAAACCAATCTACGTTAACCGCAAGCTGCTCACGCACTTCATTTTCGGGTAAGGTTCCCGGCCAACTTACAACAGCCGGCACCCTTATACCGCCCTCCAGCAAACTAAATTTAGAACCCCGGTAAGGTCCGGCGTAACCGCCGCCGCTAAAACTGCGTTCTTCCTCCGAATGTCCATGGTCTGATTGAAGAATGACGATGGTGTTTTGTTCGAGACCCAATGCCTTTAGCTTATCCAGCACAGCTCCAATTTTTTCATCCATGGTAGAAATTAACGCGGCGTATTGATTTCGGGGGGAGGGTAGGTGTCTATAATATTGCCGCCATTTCTCTTGTCCCTGTAAAGGATAGTGTGGAATATTCAATGCCCAGTATAAAAAGAAGGGTGCATTCTTATTCTTTTCGAGGAATCCGCTTACTTCATCAACCATCAGGTCGGGAAAAAATTGGCCATCCTGCCATATCTCCGTGCCGTTGCGCCACAGGTCGTGCCGGTTCGGGCCTTCCCAATAGAAATAATGGGAATAATTATCAATACATCCACCCATATGTCCAAAGGAATAATCAAAACCTTGTTGGTTTGGCATTGTGGCCGGCGAATACCCTACATGCCATTTACCAATATGCCCGGTAGTGTAGCCTGCCGATTGAAACATTTCGGCTATGGTGATTTGCGATGAAGGCATTTCGGACTTGCCCCCCGGTTCCGACGATGCATTGGTAGCGAGTTGGGCACGCTGGGGATACCTTCCTGTTAAAAGTGAAGCACGCGATGGGGAACAAACCGGAGCTGCGGCGTAAAACTGGGTAAACCTAACGCCCCGGTGCGCCAAAGCATCCATATTGGGCGTATACAAGTCTTCGGCGCCATAGATATTCATATCTAATGAGCCCTGGTCGTCGGTATAAATTACAATAACATTTGGGT
>CAYMKT010000144.1:6438-9419 GCA_964391065.1 uncultured Terrimonas sp.
AGATAACTTATACCCAGGTATGCTCTTTGTACAGTGCCAAATTGTATCAGATCGTTAACTATTTTCTTTACAATATTCACCGGTATGGCATAGGAGTATCCCGCATATGACCCGGTGGGGGAGGCAATAGCAGAGTTGATGCCGATCAGTTCGCCATTGGTGTTCACCAGCGCACCACCGCTGTTTCCCTGGTTAACGGCTGCATCGGTTTGTAAAAATGACTCAATAGGTGTTTGACTGCGACGGGCATTTAAACCCAAGGTTCGCCCTTTGGCACTTATAATACCAGCCGTAACCGTGGTTTCGAGGTTTAGGGGGTAGCCAATAGCCAACACCCATTGCCCGATTTGAACATTATCAGAGTTACCATACAATAAAAAGGGAAGATTGGTAGCATCAACTTTTAGTACGGCTAAATCACTGCTGGCGTCCGCACCTACCACTTTTGCTGTATAACTGGTTTGATTATTTAAAGTTACTTTTATTTCGCTGGCTCCGTCAATTACGTGGTTGTTGGTTATGATAAACCCATCCTGGCTCACAACAACGCCCGACCCGGAAGCTCTTTGAGGAACACTCCGCATGTTAGGGCCGTTGCCAAAAAAATCATCAAAAAAATCATCAGGTACAAGTCCCTGGAAGGGATTGCTCTTGCGTGGCAAGTTATTGCTGGCTTCCGCTTTGCCAATTACAGTAGTAATGTGAACAATTGCAGGAACCGCAACTTTAGCGGGCTGTTCAAAATCAACAGGACCTGGAATGTTATCACCATTAAACAAACCAGCATAATTGGCGGGAATTTTTACACCATCCTGAACTGCCACAGGTTTTTGAGTATAAGAGTTGTATGCATACATCACCCCCAATGTGGTGGCCGCACTCAACAACACCGTAAATACAATTTGCTTAATTTTCATTTGTATGTGAATTTTATTTTTGTAATGAGGTCTTAAAAATACCTATCCAATCCTCATCAAATGCTATGCCCGTACCTATGCAAAATAAATAAAACCCGGGTAAAATGACATTTCGTCGTGGTACACCTTAACAAATGATTAGGAAGAACTTCGTATTTCAAAGATACAACGTGAAATTACGAAGGAATACGTAATAAAAATGTTAAGGAATGTTAGGCGGTTGTAAACTAATGTAGACATTCCATTAGTTGTTTTTTTCAAGTTGAACCATGAATTTCATAGTGTCTGTTCCATCCGCATAATCAGTTAAGTCCGGGTGTTGTGCGGTACCGAATGGTATTTGATCTGTTCCGGAAATACATTGAATTTCTGCGGGGCGTAGTCGATCAAAAATGTCGTTTCGCTCACCGTAAAATTCGTAATGCAATACGCTTATCGGTGAAAAAGCCGACGGATTTTCGGCCAGCAAAATAGAACCGTTTGTCATGTAGTACTTTTGGTTCAGCATTAACAATGCCAGGTTAAAATCGTAGTTGTTTTTGTATTTATGGTTTTCAATCAGGTGATCATACTTTTTAAACGAATCTAACAATGGAATAAAATCGTATCCGGCCGGCACATAAATCTTGGTAACATTCCTGCACCCCAATCCAAAATAGAGGTATACATCATCTGCCAGTTTATCAAGCGCTTCTTTTTTTTCATCTCCTTTTAGTATGGCAACTGTAGTGCGGTTTCTTCTAATGATATGGGGGTACTTTTTAAAATAATACTCAAAGTACTTCGCCGTATTGTCGGAACCAGTGGCTATATAGGCATCACACCCTTTAAGCATATCGGCAAAACCTATCTCTTTTGAAATAAGGGGAGCCCAGGAAATTATCTTTTTAACGATATGGGGTAGCAGCAGGTTATCTTTCGAAGATAGCTTGATTGTTTGCTGATGACCGCTTATAAAAGCACACAAAAAATCATGAAACCCCACTAATGGGATATTGCCGGCCATTACAATACCAATATTCACCGGGTTACTGTTTTTCCCGGGTAAGCAATATAACTTCGTCCAGTTATTTAAAGTGTCATGCTCCAGAAAACGCGATGCAATATTCTGGGCCGACAAGTTGATGAACTCGGGAATAAACCAGGGATTGCGTTCCCCGGCTTCCTTTTTAATGTTCAGCCAGTCAGTGTCGGAACTGGTAATATATTTTTGCAACCGGGCTAATATTTCGATTCGTTGTTGTAAATTCAACATGGATTATTGGTTCAGTGTAATTATCTTTGACATGCAAATCTAAATGCTAAATAGTATCAGAAAAATTGTAAATTGGTATGGCGATAAAAATAACGGATGAATGTATTAATTGCGGCGCCTGTGAACCCGAATGTCCAAACAACGCAATTTATGAAGGTGGGGTAGAATGGGCAATTGTTGATGGAACTACTATAAAGGGAGATTTTACTTTAATGGACGGTCGTGTAATAGATGTGAACCAGCGCAATCCTCCCGTGAGCGTAGATGTATATTACATTGTGCCTGATAAGTGTACAGAATGCCAGGGTTTTCACGAAGAACCGCAGTGTGCTTCGGTTTGTCCGGTAGACTGTTGTGTACCCGACGAAATGTATGAGGAAACGGTGGCCGAGTTGCTGGCGAAGAAAGAGAAGTTGCATGTTTAAGTTTTTATAAGCAATGGCGCTTTATATTCTTAACTAATGATGCTTTGCATCATACTACAGGCGGGTGATATTTCCCGTTTCAGGGTGAAGACATGAAAATGATTCTTCACCCTTGTTTTTAAATGCACATTAAATACACAGTTATGCGAATGTTGCCTGTTATTATTTTTGCTGTTGCCGGCTTACTGGTTAATTCTGCCTGCAATCTCCAGTTCCGTAAACAGTCGGATAGAATTGAGGCTTTAAACCAGATGCAGCAAACCGATGTTGATTTTTCTAATCGTTCAAAAGAGGTGGGAATGAAAAAAGCTTTCCTTGAATATATCGGGGATGACGCCGTGCTGTTGCGCCCCCGGAGGATGCCGATAGTTGGCCGGGATGCGG
>CAYMKT010000145.1:0-9204 GCA_964391065.1 uncultured Terrimonas sp.
AAATTGCTATTGCAGGCGCATCCGGATCAGGCAAAAGCACATTGTTGAAAATTATAGCTGGATTGATTCAGGCAGATGCAGGCGAGGTATTATTTGAAAATGAAAAGGTAAAAGGGCCTTATGAAAAATTAATACCGGGGCATTCTGAAATCGCTTACTTATCGCAGCAATTTGAATTGCGCAATAATTACAGGGTTGAGGAGATATTAGCGTATGCCAATACACTGCCGGAGGAGAGCGCCCGAAATTTATATGAAATATGCAGGATCGATCATTTGTTGAAGCGAAGAACGGAACAGGTGTCCGGAGGAGAAAGGCAGCGGATCGCATTGGCGCGGCTGCTTACCACCGCCCCTAAACTACTATTGCTGGATGAGCCTTTTTCTAATCTTGACCTGATTCATAAAAGCATTCTAAAATCCGTCATTAATGATATCGGGGAAAAATTGAACATTACCTGCACATTGGTTTCCCATGATCCGGAGGATATACTTCCATGGGCGGATGAAATTGTTATTATGGAGCAGGGGCGAATGATTCAGAAAGGGTCACCGCACCAAATATACAATCAACCCATTAACGAATACACGGCTGGTTTGTTTGGAAAATACAACCTGATTCATCCCGCGACTGTACGTGCTTTGCCAGGTAGGCCGGGCATTCATTGGAACGGCAAAAAAATATTTATCCGTCCGGAATTCTTAAAAATAGTGGACAAACAGGAAGATGCTATCAAAGGGAAAATACACGCGGTGGACTTTTTTGGAGGACACTATGAAACAAAGGTATTGCTTGCAGACAGCAGTGTTATCATAAAAACAAAAACCCCTCCGGTAATTGGAGATACAGTGTACATTTCGCTCGACAATGAGCGCCTTTGGTACGTTTAACAAAATCAGCGACAGATGTTTTAAACTTTTCTCTCTCAACTATCCATACTGCTGATTACTTTAACTCATACGCGGATGGCAATACCGCTTTTTTAAAAAGGTCGTAACCAAACATGGTAGGATTATATTCACCTACCACATCAACATTTGCTTTTTCAGGTATTTTATCTTCCAGTCCAACACACCACAAAGCAGCATTTACAACCAGGCGGCGCAGGTCTTCACTTTTAAAATCAATAGAAGCGCCCATCGTGGTTGCAAAAACACGTCCTGTTGCCCCGTTTTCTCCTGCGTAGCTTTTAGTCCATGCAACCGGCATAATGGATTTATGCAGATTAACGCTGCTGTCCGGCGACAATCCATTGGTTGATTGTCCATATACCAGCACCTTTGCATCTCCGGAAAGCGGTCTTACCGTATATACATCTGTTGGTCCCCATATATCAGCAACACCATTAAGAATTGGATTTTTTTCATCTTTCACTATACCATTAATCAGTCCGCGAGTGCCTTCACTTCCATGCTTGCCATGATGATTGATCCAGGTTTCCCCCAATATTTTTCTGCCAAAACCATCTTCCCAGTTTTTGATCTTACTTCTAAAATGATATTTCGCATATTTGTTATTGGGGTCTTTCGTATAGTTAAACGCATGGGTTGCCGTACGCAGACCGATTACGGGTTTCCCTTTCCGTATATACTCATCAATGTATTTCATTTGTGCATCCGGTAATTCCCTGAACCGGGTGAAGATCACCATCAGGTCGGCAGTTTGTAAATTTTCCAGTCCCGGTATATTATCAAGCGTCTCCACGTTGATATAACCGGTTGCAGGATCAACAGCGAACAGTACCGTACACTTAAATCCATATTTCCCTGCCAGTATTTTACCCAGCATGGGCAGCGCCTCTTCCGAGCGGTACTCTTCATCACCGCTGATCAGCACAATATGTTTTCCTTTGCCCGGGCCTTCGCCCCCGGCATAGGTAACCCACTGCTTTGATTGTTGCGCCAGTGTGCATGAAGTACAAAAAATGATAAACACAAATACGCGGGAAATGCATGAGCTTAAGGAGAGGATATGTTTCATGTTATGAATTTATAGAACCACGGCAAATTACATGTTTATTTTTTAAACATACTAACAGGAATAAAACATAAAGCCACCCTTATACAGGATGGCTTTACCAAAAAATACGATAACTAATGATTTATTGTTTAGGTTCAAGAAGTTTGAAGAACTGATCCAGTTCCGGTAAAACAACGATTCTTGTTCTGCGGTTGGCGGCTCTGCCTTCTGCGGTGTTGTTGTCAGCGACCGGTACGTATTCACCACGACCGGCTGCAGTTAATTTAGCAGGAGGAATTCCGTATTGTTTCTGCAACACTCTTACTACAGAAGTGGCACGTTTAACACTCAGATCCCAATTGTCTAACAATACGCCCTTGCTGAAAGAAAGGTCATCTGTATGTCCTTCAACCATGTATTCAACCTCTGGCTGGTTTTTTAGCACCTGGGCTACCTTACCTAACACTTCTTTAGCTTTGTCGGTGATGTTATAGCTGCCGCTACTGAATAACAATTTATCAGAAATATCGATAAACACAACACCTTTATCTACCTTAATATTAATATCCTGATCGTCTAAATTGCCTATTGCGCCCTTAAGGTTCATCACTAAGGCCATGTTGAGAGAATCCTTGCGTGCCATTGCCGCTTGAAGATCCTGTATATAAATGTCTTTGGCGCCAATATTGTCAAGCGATTTTTTGATGCTTTGCGCCTGGGCAGTAGAGATAACGGAAAGATCTTCCAATTGCTTTAGTGCAGCCGTGTTGTTTTCTTTAAGAAAAGCGATTTGCTTGTTTAAAGCTTCAATTTCACTTTGGTAAGCGGCATTTTTGCGGGCATTTTCGGCCTTATCATCTTCGCAAATTTTAAAATCGCTCTGCAATTTCGAGTTGGCCTGATTCAGGGAATCTACGGTAGCCTGGGATGCCTTAAATTTTTTACTGCTTACACAGGAAAACATAAAAGCCGGAATAACGGCTAAAAGTAAAAAATACTTCAATTTCATTTTTGAGTTGTTTTTTAGGATGTTATTGGTAAAGATATGGTTTCAAACTGATTAAACTTGCTTAAGTCTTGAAAATATCGTGCAAAGCTATCGTTTTTACTAAAAAAGAGAAAGAATAAGCTCATATTCTTTCTCTTTTTTATTTTAACCGCCTAAAAAATCAAATTATCCTCTCCCTGCGCGGCTCTTGTTGCCTGTTGCTGATCTGCTGCTTTCCGCATTCGCCGGAGTATTGTTGTTACCTGACCTTTCCACCCTTTGTGCCGGCGCTGCAGACGATGGTCTTATTTCCGTATTGCTACGGGCAGGTTGTTGTCTTTCATTGGCATTCGTGAAAGTTCTTTGTGAACGCGCAGGCTGTTGCTGCTGTTCCGGTTCCCGCGTTGCAAATTCGCCGGTTGTCCTGGTTGTTGACGAAGAGGGATTGTTGATATTGTTCCGCACAGCAGAAGGACCACGTTCCGCTAACTGCCTGCTGATTGCGCTGTTATTGGTATTACCGTTCACTCTGCCGGAGGGGCGTTCCCCAATAGCCGCGCTATTGCCGGCGGCCGATGACGCCGGGCGCCCGGTAAAGCTCCTGGAAGGCATTGCCGTATTTGGATTGCGCGTAGTGTTGCTGTTGCCTGAAACACGCCCTTGTTGGTTTCGGGGGGAAGTATTGCCGGAATTACTTGCGCTCCCTACTGAGGGGCGAGCCGAACTATTTACATTTCTACCTGCCGTACGTTCCGATGGGCGGGGATTATTAAATGTTCTTGCCGATGCAGGCCGCGCATTTGTGTTATTTGACACCAGCCTGTGATTATCCCTCGTAACTACATCGCTGCGGGAATGATAAATATTGTTATTCCGGTATACGTTCACATTATTTACGATATAGGTGTTGCCACCGTGGTAGCTGTGTCCGTAGTAACCACCTCTGTAAGCTCCATAGTAAGGCGCCCAGCAATAAGATGGACGATATATTGACGGCCCCCACCATCCGCCCCAGCCCCAGGAATTATAACCGCCCCAGCCCATGTTAAACCATCCCATATTATAGTTAAAGCCAAAGCCCCAGCCGGTCCACGGATTGTAATGCATATTAAAGCCCCAGGTATAAGGCCTTGCATAATAGTAATTTCCGTACCATGGACGATAGTAGTACCCGGTGCCATACACTACCGTGGGACCATAAACGAAGGTATTAAGGTACCCTGGAGTATAACCCATATAAATATAATCCGGCGTGGCATCATATATATACACATACTTCATCGAATATACAGGGTAACGTGGAGGAATAAGCGATACCGCATAAGGGCGACTGGCGCTTACCACCCATGGGCCGGTTGCACTGTAAGATTGAAACCATACCCCGTTGTCTACCGCATAATAAGACCCTCTCCAGCGAATCACATAGTCGGGCGTGTTTACGGCGTAGGCCATATCCGTTCCTTCAATATCATCGAACCGGGGGTTACCATCATACTGTATATCTGCCGTTGCCTTTTTGCGATCTACTTTAGCCGTCTGCGGAACCTGCGCGTTCATCACCGCGTCTTTAGCGGCGCCAGTTCCTGCCACGCTGGCGAGTACATTGTCTTTTGGTGATCCTTCGGGGATGGCTGCAAAATCTGCAGGTAATTTATCGGCAGCAACATAATTCCATTTGCCACTTAACGCAGTTGACTTGTACCAACGGCCCGACAGCAAAACATAATATTGCTGGCTGCTAACATCCATGAAAATATCATTACCGGAGTTTTTTATGAATAAAAGATTGGTTTGCTGAACCGGCGTAAAATTAGGTTCGCCATTGGATTGGATCAATTCAGCAGGTTCTGTGCTTACAATAATATTGGAGATGGTATAATCATTTTCTTCCTGTTGAACGCTGTTATCTTTATTGGACTGAACAATTTCCGCTTGTATTTTTTCAAGATTGGAAGGAACATTGGTGGTTATGCTATATGGACCGGTTGCAGCCGGGGCAATATACCAATGCTTTCCGCCATACAGGTAATATTTACTGTTGCTATTTTTTATAATAGTAAAGGGAGTGTTTACTACGGTTTCTACCCCCCAGTTGTTGTTTTTTTGCAACTTCGGCGCTCCGTCAATTACCACAAGCAGCGAAGGCTTATTGGAATACATGATTTTAGGGGCATTGTTATTGATGTTACCGGAAAGTTTTTCCTGCTGTTGTCTCTCCTGTAATCCATTTTTGATTTCGCTGGATGGGAGGGAAAGGTTCCAGTTCGACATACCATCAGCAATTGTGGTTTGCAGCTCCGCCAGCTTGCTGGTATTTGATTCGTTGGGAAGCTTCAGGGCGTCAACCTCAACTGAATTAATGCTCACCCGTTGACTGTTTTCGGATGCATCAGCCGTTAACCAAATCATTCCAAAAGCAGGTTCATTATTTCCTATTTCGGTAACGGATACAGCCGCATTGGCCTGCAAGGTTCCGTTAGAAAAAGATTCGGGTTGCCACTGGTATACTTTTATCAACTGCCCATCGGTAGTGGTAATTGTTTTCGGCCACTCATTTTGCGCTGTAGCAGCCGTGGAAAATACCAGGCCGATAAACAGGGTGGATAATATGGTGTAAAATGTTTTCATATCTGTACATTTTGTGTTTGTAATAATCAGACTAAACTTATGACTGTTAGTTTAATTTAAAATTAAACCCTGAACGGCTGTTTTTATAGCATGTTTTGTTAATGTTTTGCCATGCTAAGAGCGGCCAGGACACATGTAAGACAGTTATGCCCTGTAACGCGTTGCACAATAAAATGTTACAATGGAGTGAATAAGGATATTGATTATTTACCCATCCATTGCTTAAAGCCGGCCACGTTTTCATGGGCTATTATAATGTCTTCCTGTATGGCGGGTTCTACTTCCAGCCTGAGTTTGCCCCTGGGGTAAGTTTTTATCAATTTTATTGCGCTGAGGTTAACCAGGTATTTCCGGCTCACCCTGTAAAAATGTGAAGGATCGATCTGCTTTTCAATTTCGGCGAGCGATTGATCTATGATAAACTTTTGGTTTTTATGATCCACCAGGCATACCACTTTATGCGTTGCATATAAATAGGCGATGTCTTCGGTTTTAATGCTCAGATAGTCGGCCCCCCTTTTTACCAAAAATCTCTTTTTATAGGCGCCCGGCTGATGCTGCCATTGTTGCAGGGCATCGAATTGAAGCGTAAAGTACTTCTTCAGGGAACTATATTTTTTCAGCGCTGCATCCAGCTTTTCCTGGCGGATGGGTTTCAGCAGGTAATCGATGCTGTTATATTCAAAGGCCTCCTGCCAGTATTCGTCATAGGCGGTTGTAAAAATCACGGGACAGGAAACAGCAACCTGTTCGAATATTTTGAAGGATAAGCCATCGGATAATTCAATATCCATGAATATGAGTCCGGGTTGTTCATGCTCCCGTAGCCATGCAATGGTTTCCTTTACACCGGGCAATACTGCGGCTACCTCAATGGTTGAATCGCATTTCAGCAAAGCTTTCTTTAATTTTTCCGCTGCCGGTTGTTCGTCTTCTATGATCATTATTTTCATGTCAGGTAATTTTCAGCACAGGCAGGTCAACCACAAAAATATCGTTGTCGCCGCTCACTGTAATTGCTTTGCCTGTAGTTAATTTGTATCGCTCGTTGAGGTTATGCAACCCTATTTTTGATGACGCTTTCCGTTGTTCTTTTTTGTACACTTTATTGCTCACCACTAACTGATCTTCTTCCCGTTTTATGGTTACGATCAATGGGTTTCGATTTGAGAATTCATTGTGCTTAATGGCATTTTCAACCAGCAGTTGGAGCGAAATGGGCGGAATAAGATAGGCAACAAACTCCGGTTCGGGTACTTCAATTGTTAATTGCACCGCATTTTCAAAGCGCGTTTGGAGTAAAGAAAAATAGTCATTCAAAAAATACATTTCTTCTCTCAATAATACCAGTTCCTGCTTTTTGTGCTGCAGAATATAGCGGTATACATCCGCCAACTGATCGTTAAATAATTTTGCTTTGGCGGGTTTTTCCTCGATCAGGTGAGAGAGTGTATTTAAGGAGTTAAAAATAAAATGAGGATCAATCTGGCTCTTTAACGCTTTGAGTTCCGCTTCGGCTTTTGCGCGCTCTAACTGCGCATTGCGTACCATTTCATTCTCCGATTCCTTCACCAAAAAAACAGTCTCGTATACATGCGTAATAAAAATGACGCAAATCATAATAATGAGGGTTGAAATAGTAACTACCTCCCGGTCTGGTTTTCCCTGGTTAAAAAGCGTATACCATCCCGAAACCAGCAATGCGGAAACGGGAACCGTGTAAAACGAAATGGAAATTAATATCACAGCAATTTTGCGAAGCGGCTTGTTGTGCCAGTTAAAATAACTCCGCAGGGAAAAATGCAGGTAGCGGTTGCCCTCCCATATCATAAAAGCGATAAGAATGGTATATAAGAAACTGAGCTTTACCTGCCAATGCGAAAGGTTGCCGATATTGATCATGCCCGTAACGAGGGGGATTACGATCCCAAACACCGGCGCAAGGATCAGCCGAAACCCAATATCATTGATTTTTAATGGGCTGCTAACCGGGTTTATCGGCAAAATGCTCCTGTTCGTCTCCCTCGTTTCCAATTTCGTCTGTTTTAGTTTCAGCACTGTAAAAATCAACATTAGATTCGATATGCAAACCATATTTCAACCAATAAATCTTTTTAACGTATGGAATCAATTAACTGGCTTGCCGTGATTGTTGCCGGCATATCATCATTTGTGGTGGGCGGCATTTGGTATTCGCCCGGACTTTTTGGAAACACATGGATGAAAGAGAATAATCTTTCGGAAGAGCAGATTAAACGGGGCAATAAAGGTAAAATTTTTGGCTGGACGCTGATCTTTTCCCTGCTGATGGCGGCCAATCTCGGGATGTTTTTGGCAGATACGCCGGGTGATTGCCCGGCCGGTTGCGCGCAAAAAACGGATGCGGCCTGGGGCGCTACCGCAGGCTTTTTAGCCGGTATCTGGACTTTTTGCGCCATTGCCATTCACAGCTTGTTTGAACTGAAAAGCTGGCGGCTGATCCTGATCAACGGGTTGTACAGTTTGGTAGCGCTTACCCTGATGGGCGCCATTATTGGAGCCTGGCGATAAATAAATAAGGTTACCAATCTTATCATTATAATCATTCAAAATATTTTATTATGACATTTACAAACGCAATCAGTTGGTTTGAAATTCCGGCTACTGACTTAGCCCGTGCTACAACATTTTACGAGGCGATATTCGATACCCAGCTTATTCCCCTTGATTTGGAAAACATCAGAATGCGTATGTTCCCGGTTACAGATATGATGACGGGCATAGGCGGTGCATTGGTAGACAGTAGTGGTTTTCATAAGCCATCTGCTACAGATGGGCCATTGATTTATTTAAATGGTAACCCGGATTTGCAAACTATACTGAACCGGATTGAAGCTGCCGGCGGCAAAATTACCGTTCCTAAAACATTAATTTCGCCGGAGTACGGTTTTATGGGTGTGTTTATCGATACGGAAGGAAACCGTATCGGGCTGCATTCCAACCCGGAGTAAATTAAAAAAAAGGAACCTGCAATGGCAGGGAGACCATTATTCACTACCTGCATATGCTTAAGTTTGTTGTTGCTGCTTTAGCGCTTTTTATTATTTCCGAGGGTTATGCACAAGCGGATGCCGCCAACTCAAAGATGAAGGCGTTTCAATGGCTTGAGGGTCATTGGCAGATGGAAAAGAAGAACGGCATGCTCGTGGAACGTTGGGAGCAGGCCAGCGATACCGCTTTTAATGGCAGTAGTTACCTCGTTTATGCCGGGGATGAAAAGTTATTAGAAAAAATACAATTGATATATACCCAAGGGCAGTATTATTATATTCCCTCGGTGGCGGATCAAAATAACGGCAATGCGGTTCGGTTTGTAATAACTAAGGTTAGCCCAGGCGGTTTCGTGGCTGAAAACCCACAGCACGATTTCCCCCGGCGAATCACCTATCAAAGTATTTCAAAGGATTCCATTCATGCCTGGATAGATGATGGTAAGCCAATACCCGAAAAGCGGTCTGACTTCTATTACGCAAGAAAAAAGGATGAGTAGTTATAAAGATTGGCGCGACTGTTCCGCAGGATCATCCGTGTTTTGTAAAGGAGCCGGTTTTTAACCGGCATTTGAAGAACCACATTGGGTTGTTGTAGCT
>CAYMKT010000146.1:0-9067 GCA_964391065.1 uncultured Terrimonas sp.
TCAATGAAAATTAAGGCACTGCTTTTATTTGCTTTAACCGCCAACCTTATGGTGAGCTGTAACAACAGCACACCGGGCGAAGCCAATAACATACAAGCGGATTCAACGGTTAAGGATAAGGGCTTTTTGTTGGATAAAGCCGCATTTGAATTTACTATTGACGGCAAACCTACCAGTCTTTTTGTTTTGCAAAACCATCACGGAATGCAGGCCGCCATTACCAACTATGGTGGCAGGCTGGTTAGTTTAGTGGTACCCGGTAAGAACGGAAAAATGGTGGATGTGAATATTGGTTTTTCGGATTTACAACCCTACCGGGGTCCGAACGACGGTTGTTTTGGCGCTGTGGTTGGAAGATATGGAAACCGCATTGCCAAAGCCAGGTTTACGCTTGATGGCGTTACGTACAGGCTTTTGGCCAATAACGGAGCAAATACCCTGCATGGCGGCAAAAAAGGTTTCCAGGCGGTGGTGTGGGATGCGAAAAAGATAAACGATTCCACACTCGAACTCAGTCGCGTATCCACCCACATGGAAGAGGGCTTTCCGGGCAACCTGAAGGTAAAAGTTACCTATGCTTTAACTGCAAACAATGGAATAATGTGTGCGTATGAGGCTGTAACCGATAAAACAACGGTGGTGAATTTAACGAACCATGCCTATTTCAATTTAAATGGCGAAGGAAGCGGAACCATATTGAATCACAGGATGCAGATTTATGCAGACAAGTATACGCCGGTAGATGCCGGACTAATACCAACGGGAGCGTTGGCGCCGGTGGCAGGTACGCCGTTTGATTTTACCCAGCCCGTTGCTATCGGTGCAAGAATTGGCGAGGATAACGAACAGTTAAAAAAAGGGAACGGATACGACCACAATTTTGTTTTAACCGGTACAAAAGTAAATGGCTTAAATCATGCGGCTACCGTAACGGGTGATCAGTCGGGCATTGTGATGGACGTGTATACGGATGAACCCGGAGTACAGTTTTATACCGGCAATTTCTTGCGCGGCGCTAATACATTGAAAGACGGAAGTAAGGATGACCAAAGAACCGCCTTTTGCCTGGAAACGCAGCATTTTCCCGATTCGCCAAATCAGCCTTCTTTCCCTTCCACCGTGCTAAAGCCGGGGGCGATGTATAAAACAAAAACAGTATACCAATTCTCCATCGCTCCATAAAAAAGATCGCCATTATATTTGCAAATCAATATACGACCTGATGCTGACGGAAGAAGAACGGAATTTCATGATTTATTGGGAACACAACCGGGGTAAGCAAAAAAAGCTATTCTACCAGTTGCTGCTGGGTCTCCCGCTGGGGCTTATTGTTGCGCTTCCTATCCTTTTAAATTACCTGCTGGGTTGGAATAAAAGAGCGGTTATGGTGGGAAATGCACAGTTTAATCCGCTTGTTTTGCTGGTGGCGGTAATTGCCATAGCTGTTTTTTTTGCCATATTTAACAGGCGACATAGGTGGGAAATGAATGAACAGCGCTATTCCGAATTAAAAAATAAAACGGAAAAAGCTGTTAAAACCTAATATCAATGCAACGTTTACACATCGGTTTATATCAATACGGAAAAATAAAATGAATATGAGAAAGATGCGTTTTTTGAGTGTAATTATTCCTGCAGTGCTTGTATTTGCGGCTTGTTCAAAAAAGGAGTCAGACTGCCCTTATACCGGCTATAATGTTAAAGCGCCGGATAGTGAGGTTCAACAGGTTGAAATGTACTTGGCCGCTAACAACATAACTGCTCAAAAAGATTCCTCCGGGCTTTATTATGCGGTTGAAAATGCCGGTACCGGAAAAACGCCTGGGTTATGTTCTGTAGTGAGTGTGTTTTATATTGGCTCACTAACCAATGACCAGGTTTTTGATCAAAGTACCACCACTCCTGCATCATTTCGGCTGGGAGAGCTTATTTTGGGTTGGCAAAAAGGGCTTCCATATATTAAGGGCGGTGGTAAAATAAAACTATATATTCCTCCCAGTTTAGGCTATGGCGCCAAAGATGTGAAAGACGACATGGGCAATGTCATTATTCCCGCCAATTCAATTCTTGTGTTCAGTCTGGAACTTACCGATGTAAAATAAAGGAACGGGCATTATACCTGGTTAAAGGCTTTGAGGTTCACTTGCTTCAAAGCCTTTAACTTTATGTAAATTTTTTCCATTGCCCCACGAAGCCATTTCTGTATTCGATATGTTTAAAATTGGCGTTGGCCCTTCCAGTTCCCACACTCTTGGACCCTGGCGTGCTGCGCAACTTTTTACCAGCCAGCTTCAAAAAAGAAATATGCTTGATGCCGTAATATCCTTACAGGTATTGCTGTATGGATCTCTCGCCAAAACAGGTAAAGGGCATGGTACCGACATCGCTGTTCAAATGGGCTTATGCGGAGAATATCCTGAAACCTGCGCAGTGGAAAGTATTGCTGAAAAAATGGATGCAATTGCTGTAAACAAAGCAATACAACTGTCGGGAACCCACAACATCATTTTTGATCCGGCCATCGACCTGGTTTTCCTCATGAATGAATCGCTGCCGGCCCACCCTAACGCGCTTTCATTTTTAGTAACGCTGAACAATGCTGATCAATTTGCAGAAACCTATTATTCCATTGGCGGCGGTTTTGTAAAACAGGAAGGCAGCGGGGGGATGGAAAAAGAAAAGGTGCAATTGCCTTTTCCCATCAACAGTGCTTCCGACCTTTTGC
Source organism: uncultured Terrimonas sp. (assembly GCA_964391065.1). Classification (GTDB taxonomy): domain Bacteria; phylum Bacteroidota; class Bacteroidia; order Chitinophagales; family Chitinophagaceae; genus Agriterribacter. The sequence goes on from CAYMKT010000146.1 coordinate 2,726, forward strand.
ATTGGTGCAGAAAAACGGGACTGGCTATTCATGAAGTAGTAATGGAAAATGAACAAACCTGGCGTTCGGAAGAGGAAACCATCAAAGGCGTATTAAGGATTGCCGGTGTAATGAAAGAATGTGTTTATAAAGGTTGCCACCGGGAAGGTGTTTTGCCGGGTGGATTATATGTAAAACGACGTGCGGCGGCATTGAACAATACATTACTGCACGGTAAAACCTACGGGAATTATTCGGAATGGACCGAAGCCATACGGGAAGGGGGTAATGGATTTAAATATACGCTGGATTGGGTAAGTTGTTTCGCACTTGCGGTAAATGAACAAAATGCGTCTTTTGGAAGAGTAGTAACTGCACCTACCAACGGAGCTGCCGGTGTTATCCCTGCTGTATTACTCTATTATCTTATTTTTTGTGGTGAGGATAAAGAAGATTATACGGTACGCTTTTTATTAACGGCATCGGAAATAGGAGCCATATTTAAGAAAGGAGCTACTATTTCTGCTGCCATGGGAGGATGCCAGGCAGAGATTGGTGTTTCTTCGGCAATGGCTGCGGCGGCATTAACAGAAGCCATGGGTGGAACGCAAAAGCAGTGCCTTATGGCTGCCGAAATTGCTATGGAACACCACCTGGGTTTAACCTGCGATCCCATTGGCGGACTGGTGCAGGTGCCCTGCATTGAACGCAATACAATGGGCGCTATTAAAGCCATAACCGCTTCGCAACTGGCCCTGCAAAGCACCCCCGATTTTGCAAAAGTATCTTTAGACGCAGTGGTTAAAACCATGTGGGATACGGCTATTGATATGAACCATAAATACAAGGAAACCGCCGAAGGCGGCCTGGCGATTAATATACCTTTGGGATTGAAAGAATGCTAGTTTAAAAATGGATTAATTTGAAAATTTGAAAATGAGCGGAGCAATACTTATAGGTTTCTTGCAGAAGATTACGGGTTTTATTTTTCAAAGAAAAAACGGTCAAATTGCGAATCGATCTGGAAATGGCTGAGCCCGGTGGATTTGAGTTGTTGAATGTGTTGTTGTGCTTCCTCCATGGCGTTATTTGAGTTGCGGTAACGCCATGCATTTACTACACCCACAGCCAGTATCCCATTTTGTTTTGCCCATAGTACATCTTCTTTATTCAGGTCATTTCCGAACAGATAATAATGGTCCGGACTGTATCCTGGCTTTTGCATATTATCTTCCAGTTGTTTGCGGGTACAGCTCAGTTTTATTTTGCCTGTAAAAAACCCGGTTGATTCATCGGTGCCGATCATCAGCGTCTCTTTATCGAGTCCATATTTTTTAAGCAACAACACTACCTTTCCAAACAGCAGCGTATCGTTTCCAGGTATCTTATTATCTATCATTACCTGCAATTTCCCTTTGCAATATTTCAGTGCATCTTCCAGTTGAAGCACTGCACTGCCTCCTTTATCACTTTTTAGCGAACTGATTTCCTTCCACGTCATTTCCGAGACCTTCCGGTCAACTCCAAAATATCTTTTAAAATTATCATCGTGATGAATGATCAGCACAGCATCTTTGGTAAGCCGCATGTCGACCTCTGCCATTTTATATCCACGTTCAAATGCGGCCTGCAAAGCGGGCAGGCTGTTCTCCGCCTTCACACTGTCTACCACTCCTCCCCGGTGCGCAATAAGAAAATAATCTTGATGTTCTGCTACGCCGCCCGGTTGCGCGCAAGCCGTTAATGCAGCTCCACTCAGGGCAATAAAAGCAAGAATAGCGGGAAATCGTTTTAATAACATAATATCGGAATTTCGCTTGATCAATTTTTGTAAGGAATATTGCTCAGGGTTGAAATTTCAGGACCTGGATTGGGGCATTGTTTTTTGCAACGACCAGTAAAAAGCCCGTGTTGCTTTTAATACTGATCATGTTGCGTACATCGCCATCTATACGTACACCCGTTTGATCATACACCAACGGTGTAAAATCCCCCTTCCCGTTTCCTTTTAAAATGAGGCCAATGGATGCATCTAACGGACCAACCTGCACGCGAAGCGGATAAAAATTGCCCGAAGCAATAATATCTTTATTGCCGTCGCCATCAATATCTTCCACCACCAACCCATTCAGGGCGCTTAGCTGGGCGTGATTGGGCAAAGGGTATTGCGAAAATTTGCCATTGCCATTATTTTGCACATACACCGAGCGGAGCGTTTTTACCAGTACTGTTGACGCATTGTCCATTTGCTCCTTTGTGAAGAGATCGCTTACTGTTGCAGCAGCATAGTCTTTATACTGTAAAAAATTTTTCCGGATAGATGGAATCTGGTCAACAATTTCATCTTTAGAATACCAGGGATAGTTTTTACCACCGTTGTAATAACTGAGAATGGAAATGATGCCCCCCTGGCTATAAAAAGGACCATATACAATGCTCAGGGGTTCCTTTGCGGTGGCTGTAAAAGAACTGTTTAATCCCAGGTTTCCCGCAACAAAATCGCTATCGCCATCATTGTCGAAATCGGCTACAAGCAGTCGCCGCCACCAGCCATCGGTGTCCGCGAATCCATATCTTTCCGATTCCTCCCGGAGCCTTCCATTTTTGTTCAGAAAAATTCGGATGGGCATAAATTGCCCCACCACCACCAGGTCTTCCGATCCATCTTTATCAATATCCAACCAGGCCGCATCGGTGAGCATGCCCATATTTGCCAAAGCAGGAGCAAGGAAAGCCGTATCTTTCTCAAATGCAATTTTGCCTTTAATACTTTTGTTTTTCAAAATGAAACTTTCGGGTGGCTGGGGAAAATATCCCGGCGTAAACATTCCTCCCACAAAAAGATCAGGCAAGCCATCTTTGTTAATGTCGGCAGCACGGGCAATGGCCCCGCTGATGGTTTCTTCGGGTAAAGCGCCTTCCACCTGTTTAAAAATACCATCGCCATTATTTTCAAAAATCCTGTCCTGGTAATTTTTGCTGGTAGCGTTGTAGGTTGCCCCACCACTCACCAGGTAAAGGTCAACGTCGCCGTCGTTATCTGCGTCAAAAAACAGCGCGTCAGCATTGGTAATCTCCTTATGGTCGTTCCACGGTTGGCTGGAAGATGGAATAAATTTACCTTCCTTTGTCTGCAGGTACAATACACTTTCCTGCCCCGAAGATGCACCAATAAAAAGGTCTTCCAATCCATCGTGGTTAACGTCGGCTTTACCCAGGCATGGACCAATTTTCGACAACTGAAAAGGAAGCAAGGGAAATACCTTAAAATCTACGAACGCGGGTTGGCGATGCGTAAAATCGATTCCTGATGTGGCCGTAACATCCCAAAAAAGCGGTTTAGCAGTGAGCGCTTTCTCCTGTTTATCTATTGCTGTAGCCGTGTACTGACTTACCGTAAGTGTTGTGTCGGATCTTAGCCCGGTAAATGTTGATTCCCTGCCACCGGGCCATCTCACCGTCAAATGATCGATCACACTATCACTGCCCAACCCGATGTGCATTACAGGATCCACGGATGATTGAAACCCGCGGGTAAGGTATTGCTCCTGCATTTGGCGCGTATGCGATGTGGAGATCATTACCCTGGCGCCGATTCCTGCCGTGTTGTTTCCTTCTCCGGTAAACTGTATTCTCAGGAAATGAGTGCTGTCGCTCCGGAGGGTATTATTCCGGTACAGCAGCGCTTCGCTATTCAGGCAATTGATAACCAAATCAAGGTCGCCATCATTGTCCAGGTCAACATATGAGCTACCATTGCTGACGGCGGTTTGCGTAATGCCCCATGCCTGGGTCATATTTTCAAACATCAGGTCGCGACCGTTCCTGAAAATGTAATTGTTTAAAGGCGGCGTCTTCATATCGCGGATCTGTTCCCACATTTTCGCTTTGTTTTCTGTTTTTCGCTTTGATTTCGAAGAGTAGGTCAACGCGTATTTCACAAAATCAAGGTTGGTCATATCTCTCAGTATGCCGTTCGATACAAAAAGATCTTTCCAGCCATCATTATCGAAATCGGCAAAAAGCGGGGCCCAACTCCAGTCGGTGTTTGATATGCCTGCCAACTGACCTGCTTCACTGAATATGGGAGCGCCTGTTTCATCATTTCCATTGTTCAACTGCAGGGCATTACGCATTTGCTGGCGATGAAATCCATGGTCGACCCGGAGCATATATTTATCGTAATTATCCGGCCCATTTAATGTTTTCCGACGGAAGTTATCCTCCGGTAACATGTCAAGCACTACAATATCTGGTTTTTCGTCGTTGTTGTAATCAGCAATATCGGAGCCCATGGAAGATTCGGAAATATGCTGCGCAGCGGTATTTAAAACCTCCCTGAATGACCCGTTTTGCAGGTTGAGATAAAGAAAATCTCTTTCGTCGTAATCGTTGGTAACGTATATGTCAGACCAGCCGTCATTATTAATATCGCTGATGCTAACGTTCAGTCCGAAATTCAGCCCGCTGCCGTCTATATTTGCCGCTTCGCTGATGTCCGTAAAATATCCATTATCGTTACGATACAAACGGTTTCCGAATTTGGGATGTCTGGTCTTTCTCAATTTTTCGGAATTGAAGAACGGGTTGTAAAACATGTCTGCATGATTTACCATAAACATATCAAGATCGCCATCGTTGTCCATATCAAAAAAAGCCACCATCGTTGTATAGGTGCCCGGGGCATCCAATCCATATGCTTTAGCCGACTCTTTAAAGTGCGGCACTCCGTCTATTATGCCCGTGTTGATGTACAATTCATTGGCTCTTTCCTCATCTGTGCCCGTGCCTGAGTAACAGAGGTATATGTCTGGTAAGCGGTCGCCATTGATGTCTACTATCGCTGCACCCGTTTTCCACTTTCCCCGGCTTGTAAAACCGCTTTCAGCGGTAATGTCCTCAAATTGTAAATCTCCCTTGTTCAGGTATATTTTATCGGCAGTCATGTTGCCCGTAAATAATATATCCTGAAGCCCATCCTGGTTGAGATCGCCTATGGCTACCCCTCCGCCATTGTAGAAGTATTCGTAGGTGTCGATGTTGTTATCCTCGTCTTCTTTTATGTCGTTGCGAAAATAGATATGACTGTGGCCGGAAGGTATTTTTGAAAATTTTGCTTCTGCTTTGTCTGCTGATTTACACGCGGCCAGAAAGGTGAAGAAAATAAATTGCAGAATTGCAAACGTTTGAAATTTGATACTGTTTGGAAACCTCCGCATATTTACTACATTGTACCCGGAGTGGAAACTTATCAAGTACGACAAAAAATTCATAATAAGGCAATATTAAATAGAAAATTACTGAATTGAAATAGTTTACTTTTGCTAAGCCGCCTTCCCGTTAATTCAATGAAGCTCTTTTTCGCTGCATAGTATTCCGTGTTCCCTGTATAATATATGTGAGTGATGAAAGCATTTCGCCTGCGCAACCCATGAAAGGCATCAGCAAGTTTTAAAGGAGAGAAAATTTTTCCGATTGATTTATAAAAGAACCGGGATGATGCAATTTTCCGGGTTTTGACCAAAGCTAATGAACGGGTATCAATTATACAGCGACGATGTTTTGCTCGATCTTTTAGTAGAAGATAATGAGAATGCTTTTAACGAAATATACCGCAGGTATTGGAGAACGCTCTTCGGTATCGCTTCTTCCCGCCTCAGGAATGTGCAGGTGGCAGAAGATATTACTCATGACGTTTTTGCCAGTCTCTGGAAAAACAGGCATAAATTAAAGATCGCATCACTCCAGCATTATCTTGCTGCCGCCACAAGGTATATGATATTTAAAACCATCAGGAAAGGCAACTATTTGCAGCAATACCTTACCTCCAGGGTTGAAACCGTATCAGAATTTAAATTGGAAAACTCGCTCCACAACAAATATTTACTTGAATTTGTAAACAGGGAGATAGAGATGCTTCCCAATAGATGCCGCACGATATTCAAGTACAGCCGCGAAAAAGGCATGACCAACAAAGAAATCGCCGTTGAGATGAGCATATCGCCCAAAACCGTTGAAAATCAAATCAACAAGGCCCTTCACCAACTGCGTTTTTCAATGAAAAGAATACTCCAGGTTTATCTGTAGCAACTTTTTTTTGAAGGGGATGGGTGCTGCGTTCATTTCGTGGCACTATTGTTATTGGATGAAACATGTTCCCGACTCCATACAAAGCCTGATTCGCAAATATCTTGATGGCAACGCCACCGAAGATGAAAAAAAATTGCTCGACGAATGGTATTACGCCTTTTCTCCGGACGACTTTACATTTCTTTCTGAGGAAGAGGAAAGCGAGATCAGTAACCGGATGAAGGGCCGCCTGGATGAGTATCTCTTGCTTGAAAAACAGGCTTTACGGAAAAA
>CAYMKT010000147.1:0-8841 GCA_964391065.1 uncultured Terrimonas sp.
TTTAACAGCGTTGCCAGTTTTTCGGGACCGGCATCACAATCAATCACAAACTTCAGCCGTATAGCTTTGAACCCCACCTGCGCTTCTTTTGACACTCCCAGGGTTCCCCGAAAATCGAGATCACCTTCCGCCGTTATATCAGCGTCCTTTAGTTCAATTTCAATGGCTGTAGCCACAGCCGATAAAGTAACCCCCGCACAAGCCACCAATGCCTCCAGCAACAAATCCCCCGAACAGGCAAGAGAACCGCTGCCGCCGGTAGCAGGATGAAGACCAGCCTCAATTATTCCCTTACCGCCCGCTACTTTGCAGGAAACACCCATACCCATTTTCCCTGCTGCTTTCAGCGTAAACAAGGCTGTGGCAGGGTCCTTATGGTATTTGTCTTTTAAAGGAGCCTGTAAGTTTTTCAGATCGTCTGTACGCATGACAAACCGTTTTTGATGAGAATTGATGAGACCCAACAATGGCAATTATTTACATTAATATATTAAATTATATATCAAATACTTAAATTTCGAACCTGAACCAAAGTTGAAACCCGAGTATTAAACATATTTTAAACGGAATATTATGTCATCATTGGGGGCTGTAAAACAAATCATTCATATTATTATAATAAATATGTAATATAATTTTATATAAATCTCATATTTTTTGTCAATTATTATTATATTTATAACATATTTTAAATTATAATTCGATAGTTCCTGTTTCCGCAGTATAAAACCTGCTGGATTTTTAGCCATCACGATTGTTTGCCATTTTATCAATTCCCAAAGTAACACTTTATGAGAGTAATTGTAATTGGCAATGGAATGGTGGGCTACAAATTCTGCGAAAAGCTGGTAGCAAAAGCGCCGCAACAATTTGAAATCACTGTTTTTGGCGAGGAACATCGCCCCGCTTACGACAGGGTTCACCTCAGTGCCTGGTTTTCAGGCAAAACCGCAGACGACCTCACACTGGCTCCTGCATCATGGTATTCGGATCACAACATCCAACTTCACCTCGGCGACCCTGTTCAGCGTATCGACCGGTCGCGCAAAATCATCCATAGTTTTAAAGGAATGGAGCAGCCATACGATCTATTAATATTGGCCACCGGCTCTGCTGCATTTGTTCCACCTATTCCCGGCGTTGAAAAAGAAGGCGTTTTTATATACCGCACCATCGAGGACCTGGAGATGATGGAAACGCATGCAAAAAAATCTAAGAAAGGAGCGGTAATTGGCGGCGGGTTGCTCGGACTGGAAGCGGCTAAAGCCATGCTCGACCTGGGTGTAACCAATACCCATGTTATTGAATTTGCACCGCGCCTGATGCCCAGGCAGATTGATGATGCAGGCTCTTCTATATTAAAGGATAAGCTTACCCAACTGGGATTAACCATTCAAACTCAAACCAACACGTCCTGTATTACCGGAAACGAATCCATAACCGGTATGGAGTTCGCCGACGGCTCACACCTCGAAGTGGATATGCTGGTGATTTCGGCAGGCATTAAGCCAAGGGATGAACTGGCGGTATCCTCCGGTTTAGAAACCGGCCCAAGAGGCGGTATTATGGTAAACGACCGCCTTCAAACATCCGATCCTGCCATTTTTGCCATTGGCGAGTGCGCCTTGCACAACGGAATGATCTATGGCCTTGTGGCGCCGGGTTATGAAATGGCTGAAATAGCCGTTAAAAACCTGCTTCACCTGGCAGCGCCCCATAACCACGGCGAAGCTTTTTTCAAAGGCTTCGACATGAGTACCAAACTCAAATTAATCGGCACCGATGTAGCCAGCTTTGGCGACCCATTCATAACGGGCAATGATATACGCACAATGGTATGGGAAGATAATATGAAGGGGATTTACAAACGCATTAACATCAGCGCAGACGGAAAATATCTGTTAGGTGGGATATTGGTGGGCGACGCATCGCAGTATAACCTCCTGCTGCAAACCTGCAAAAATAAAATCGTTTTACCGCCCAATCCGGAAGATGTTATGATGACCCCGCGGGAAGGAAAAAAGGAAGACGGCGCAGGGTTGATGGCGCTGCCTGATGATGCGCTGATATGCAGTTGCGAAGGAGTAAGCAAAGGCGCTATATGTCATTCGGTTGCAGAAGGCGGCTGCGAAAATACAGACGCTATTAAAAAATGTACCAAAGCCGGTACCGGTTGCGGCGGTTGTATGCCCATGGTAAAAGACCTGATGGTGCATACCATGAAGCAGAAAGGAAAATACGTGCGCAATGTATTATGCGAACATTTCCAATACAGCCGGCAGGAATTATTTGACCTGGTAAAAATTCACGAATTAAAAACCTACGATGAGGTCCTGGATAATTTGGGGGAAGGCGATGGCTGCGAAATTTGCAAACCTGCTGTTTCTTCCATCATAGCAAGTTTGTGGAATGAAATGATTCTGAAGAAAGGAAATGACACTTCACAGGATAGCAACGACCGCTTCCTGGCCAATATTCAAAAAGGAGGCACTTACTCCGTTGTACCGCGCATACCCGGTGGCGAAATCACTCCCGAAAAATTAATTGTCATCGGCCAGGTTGCGCAGAAATACGGACTGTATACCAAAATAACTGGCGGTCAGCGTATTGACCTTTTTGGCGCTCACCTGGCAGACCTGCCTTTTATATGGTCCGAATTAATTGAAGCCGGTTTCGAAAGCGGTCACGCTTACGGCAAAGCGCTCCGTACCGTTAAAAGTTGCGTGGGCAGCACCTGGTGCCGGTTTGGGTTGCAGGATAGCGTTAGCTATGCCATCCGCATTGAAGAACGCTACAGGGGGCTTCGGGCTCCGCATAAAATTAAATCAGCGGTGTCGGGCTGCGTGCGGGAATGTGCCGAAGCGCAGAGCAAAGACTTTGGTATTATAGCAACAGAAAAAGGCTGGAACCTGTATGTATGTGGTAATGGCGGAAGTAAACCGCAACATGCCCAACTGCTGGCCACCGATATTGACAGCGAAACCTGCATCAAATATATTGATCGCTTCCTGATGTTTTATATACGCACAGCCGACCCACTTACCCGAACCGCGCCCTGGCTCAATAAAATGGAAGGCGGTATTGACTATTTACGCAACGTGGTAGTGAACGACAGCCTCGGCATGGGTGAACAGTGGGAAGAAGAAATGCAACTGTTAGTGGATGCATACGAGTGTGAATGGAAGGCGGCCATTGAAAACCCCGCCATCAGAAAAAGATTCAGCCATTTTGTAAACGCGCCGGAAGAAAAAGACAACTCCGTCAGGTTTGAGGAATTGAGAGGACAGAAAAAAGCAGCGGAATGGAAATAAAACAGCCCGTGTGCAGGAGTACGCCCCGCTTAGCCATAAACACAGAACGATAGCTATTGCCTGTATATTACTCTCACGATTGTTTGCCGGTTTCCCGGTAAAATTTCATGCTTAATAACGATTGCCTGCTGCATGAAAAATAGCAGCGATACTTGTTTTGTGTAAAACAGCAGGCGCTCATTCAATAAAACGTATCAATCTATGCTTAAAGAGAAAACAGTTACATGGTTTTTAGCCTGTCACGTGAACGACATTCCCGCCAATGGTGGCGTATGTGTGAAATATCATGATCAGCAAATCGCTTTATTCCATTTCACCCGCCGTAACGAATGGTATGCTACGCAAAATGAATGCCCGCACCGCAGGCAAATGGTCCTGAGCCGCGGCATGTTGGGGTCTACGGAAGGAATACCCAAAATCGCATGCCCCTTTCATAAAAAAACGTTCTCGCTCATCACAGGCGAATGCCTGAATGATGATGAATGTGCTATTAAAACCTACCCGGTAAAAGTGGAGGATGAAATGGTATACATTGGTGTAGCAGAATAAAAAAATACCCGTGACTAAACGAAATAAGTAAGTAACCATCCAGGCACTATATCTAACCTTACCACAACCTGTTAAAATAGCTGGTGTGAGCAGGGAAAACAACATTAGCCAACTTAAGCAATAAAACTCATGACAAAAGCAGATCGCCAACCACTCAGAAAACTAACAATCTTCAGCGTGAAAGGCATCCAGATGAAAACCTTTCACATTACCTGGATGATGTTTTTTATCTGCTTCTTCGGCTGGTTTGGACTGGCGCCGCTTATGCCAACCATTCGCGAAGACCTCCACCTCAGTAAAAATCAAATCGGCAACCTTATTATTATTTCTGTTTCCACAACTATTATCGCCAGGCTCATTATAGGACGCCTGTGTGATACATGGGGACCGCGAATAACCGCTGTACGGCTGCTGCTCGTGGGATCTATTCCCGTTTTTTTGGTAGGACTTTCAAAAGACTATACCACGTTCTTTTTATTTCGTGGCGCCATAGGCATCATCGGCGCTTCATTTGTGATTACCCAGTTTCATACTTCCATGATGTTTGACGCAAAAATTAAAGGAACAGCCAACGCCATTACAGGAGGCTGGGGCAACCTGGGCGGAGGCGTTACCAATATGGTGATGCCGCTAATATTTGCCGCAATTGTTGGGTTTGGATTTACTAAGGGGGAAGCATGGAGATACGCCATGATTGTTCCCGGAACCATGATGCTGGTTGTGGCATGGCTGTACTGGAAATACACAAAAGATACACCGGAAGGCAATTACAATGAAATCGCCGGCGTACAAAAGAAAAAAACGAAAACGGACTGGAGCATATTGAAAGACTGGAGAGTATGGGCCTTAACACTTGCTTACGCGATGTGCTTTGGGATGGAGATCACATTCGATAATGTAGCCGCTTTGCATTTTGTAGACAATTTCAGTTTAACGCAGGCTGCTGCCGGATTTTGGGCGGGTGTTTTTGGATTCATGAACATTTTTGCCCGGGCATTGGGAGGAATCGTTTCCGATAAAGTGGGCATTAAATTCGGAATGCGCGGCAAAGGCCTCCTGCTGGCCGGCGTACTGTTACTGGAAGGAATCGGGCTTATCCTTTTTGCAAAAACAGGAACATTGGGAATGGCCATCCTTGCCATGCTCAGTTTTGCTTTATTTCTTAAAATGGCGAATGGCGCTACTTACGGCATTGTTCCCTTTATCAATGAAAAAAATGTGGGAATGATAAGCGGCATTGTGGGCGCAGGCGGAAATATTGGCGGAATGCTGTTTGGGTTTTTGTTTAAGAGCAAAAGCATCACCTATGTTGACGCATTCAGTTATATCGGTATGATTGTGATCGCGATGTCGGTCATCATCTTCATCACAAAATTTGCTAAAACAGAAAAAAATACAGAACCGGGCGTGCAATTACACCCGGTATTCAAAAGCGTTTCCAAAGCCGTTGCCGGCGTTTGAAGAACTACCGAAGCGTAAACAACACTATGACAACTAACAAATCACATCAAACAACCTGTTGCTATTGCGGCGTTGGGTGCGGTATAGTAGCCCATACCGATAAGCAAGGCCGTTTGCAGGTAGAAGGCGACACAACCCACCCTGTAAATAAAGGAATGCTTTGCAGCAAGGGCATGAATTTGCACCATACCGTAAATGACTACAGCGACAGGTTGTTACACCCTGAAATGAGGTATGCGAAAACACTGCCGCGGCAACGCGTTTCGTGGGATGAAGCGCTGCAAAGAACAGCAGCCGTTTTTAAAACATTCATTAATAAATACGGACCCGACTCCGTAGCTTTTTATGCTTCCGGGCAGTGTTTAACAGAGGAATATTATGTGCTGAATAAACTGATGAAAGGCTTTATTGGCAGCAACAACATTGACACCAACAGCAGGCTATGCATGAGTAGCGCCGTGGTGGGTTACAAGATGAGCCTTGGCGAAGACAGCGTGCCGGTTTGTTATGACGACCTTGAGATAGCGGATACCATCTTTGTTGCCGGCGCCAACCCCGCATGGTGCCATCCTGTTTTATGGAGAAGAGTAGAAGCGGCAAAAGAAAAAAATCCACACCTCAAAATTATTGTCAGCGACCCGCGTAAAACGCAAACCTGCTCTATTGCCGATGTTCACCTGCAATTGAATCCCGGAACAGATATCACCCTTCATTATGCTATAGGAAGGATATTAATTGAAAATGGAGACGCCGATTTTGATTTCATTAAAAATCATTCAGAAGGTTTTGAAAACTACCGGCAAATGGTTTTCTCCAGAACGGTGCAGGAAGCAGCGCTCATCTGCGGTATCCACGAAGATGAAATCCGCTTAGCCGCTTCTTATATCGGAAACGCAAAAGGGTTTATTACGATGTGGACGATGGGATTGAACCAGAGTGTAATTGGTGTAAATAAAAATCTTTCCTTAATCAATCTTAATTTGATAACCGGGCATATTGGTAAGCCAGGCTCGGGGCCACTTTCCCTCACAGGTCAGCCCAATGCGATGGGCGGACGTGAGGTAGGCGGTTTGTCGAACTTATTACCCGCCCACCGCGACCTGCAGAATGAAAAACACCGGGCGGAGGTAGAAGCATTTTGGGGCGTGGCTGCCGGAACCATTTCAGCAAAAGCAGGATTAACGGCAACCGAAATATTTGAGGCACTGAACAATGGAACACTAAAGGCCATCTGGATCATAGGCACCAATCCTTTAACCAGTTTGCCCAATGCGAGGATGGCAGAGGAAGCGCTCCAAAAAGCGAAGTTCGTGGTAGTTCAGGAAATCAGCAATAAAGCCGGTACGTTGAAATATGCCGATGTCATACTTCCTGCTGCATCGTGGAGCGAGAAAGAAGGCACCATGACCAATGCGGAAAGACGCATCAGTTTTCTCAATAAAATAGTGGAACCACCCGGTGAAGCATTGCCCGATGCCGAAATCATTTGCAGGTTTGCACAAAGGATAGGCTACCATGGTTTTGATTATAAAAGCGCTTCTGCAATATATGCGGAACATGCGGCATTAACGGAAGGCACAACAATTGATATCAGCGGACTGAGTTACGATATTCTACACATCAAAAGAACCGTACAGTGGCCTTACCCTAAAAATGGAGGAAAAGGCTGCGGAACAAAGCGGCTTTTCACCGACAAAAAATTTTATACCCCTTCTCAAAAAGCGATTATTCATTCTTTCCCCGACCAAAATCAATCCGAAAAAATAAATAGCGACCTGCCGCTCATACTTACAACCGGCCGTATCCGGGATCAGTGGCACACCATGAGCAAAACAGGCAAGGTCAATAAATTAAAACAGCACATCCCGGCCGCATTTCTTGAAATTCATCCAAACGATGCGCACCTGAGGGCTATCGGGGAAAACGATTTGATTGATATTTACAATGAAAGAGGTAGCGTTCGGGTAAAAGCAAAGCTTTCAACCGACATCAAAAAAGGCGTTGTTTTTCTACCGATGCATTGGGGGAAAATATTGAACAGCGATTTGAACCGGGCCAACAACCTTACCAGCAACCTCGTTGATCCTAAAAGCAAAGAACCCGATTTTAAATTTGCCGCAGTACAGGTAAAACGATACAGCAAGGCTAAACAAAAAATAATTGTAATTGGCGCCGGAGCCGGAGCATGTGGTTTCGTAAAAAGTTACCGGCAACTGAATACGGAAGACGAAATGGAGGTTTTCAGCAAAGAAAATCACCCCTTTTATAACAGGGTGTTGCTGCCAGACTACATCAGTGGCGCATTACCCTGGCATAACCTGGTGAAGATGAGTGACGAGGAAGAATACAACCATAACATTAAACTGCACAGGGGTGTAAGCATTGAATCTATTGACAGGGAAAATAAAACAGTAACAGATAGCGAAAATAAAGTACATCAATATGATATACTGATCATGGCCACCGGAAGCCGGAGCGCTATGTTGAGGGATGTTCCGCGGATGAAAGGTATTTTCACCATGCGCAACCGTACCAACGCTGATGATTTTAAAGCGCATATTAACCCATTGAACGGTAAAGTGGTAATTGTAGGCGGTGGATTACTGGGCATTGAACTGGCGGCCTCTCTTCGGGAAGTGAATACTCCTGTAACGATTGTGCAGCGTATTTCGCGGTTAATGGACAGGCAACTGGATCCACTGGGAAGCCAGTTGCTCCATGAAGAACTTACAGACAAAGGCGTTGACATCTATTATAACGACGAGATAGAACGGTTTTTAGGAGATACCACGGTGTCGGGTATACGTTTAAAGAGCGGTTTACTGATCGATTGCCAGGCAATTGTTATTGCAATTGGCACCGTTCCCAATATTGAAATAGCCAGGTGCAGCGGGTTAAACTGCAAGCGGGGCGTTGTGGTGAATGAATATCTCCAAACCAACGATCCATCCATTTTCGCCATTGGTGAAATTGCAGAGTTTAAAGGCTTTTTGTATGGCATTACCGCAGCCGCCGAACAGCAGGCCGAAATTGTTGCCCGGTATATAAGTGGCGACATCTCTAAATTTTATGAAGGTTCCCTTTTAATGAATATTTTAAAAATGCATGGTACCGACCTGTGCTCATTGGGCGAAGTAACCTGCCCCGATGATCCTGCATACGAAGAAGTGGTTTTTATTGACAAAGCCAAACGGTATTACAAAAAATGCATTATTCATAACGACCGCCTGATTGGGGCAATATTGATTGGAGACAAGAATGAATTCCTGGAATACCGGAGCCTCATTGAAAACAAAATTGAACTCAGCGAAAAACGCCTGCAATTGCTCAGGTCGGGCAAAACAATGGAGCCCGTAACCGGAAAAATCGTATGCAGTTGCAACAATGTGGGTGAAGGCAATTTAAACAATAAGATCCGTGAAGGATGTAAAGATCTTTTGCAATTGTGCCAGCTTACCGGGGCCGGCATGGGTTGCGGAAGTTGCAGGCCGGAAGTAAAAAATATATTAGAGCAGCACAT
>CAYMKT010000148.1:0-8538 GCA_964391065.1 uncultured Terrimonas sp.
GTTCACTACTCTTTGCCCCTTCTCCTGTTCAAGTTATGTATAAATATTATAACACCAGGTCGGGGTTGCCCGGACCAAAATGTTTCAATATCACAATCGGATCTGTTTTAGACGCATTCGTGATGGTAACGCCTTCCTTAGCCGCTTGCTCACTAATGAAAAATTCGTCGTTGGTCAGTTGCCCGTATCGGATCAAGGCGGGTGTTTCAATATCCCAAACGCCCATCTTGCCATGTCCCTGCATTACAATAATGCCATAAGCGCCACTATCTTTTACGGTAACCGTAGCCCCGGGAAAAACAGTAAGCTCTTTAGCGCTGAAGGAATCCGACTTATAGCAGATCCAGTTTTCTACATAACCCTGCGCTTTCATTTGTTGTAAATCGCTCACTGGTTTGGGCGCCATAAAGCGGTTGGCCATGGTGTTGGGATCAACGTTCAGTTCCCAGTCCAGCACATCAATCAACGCATCGTAGTCGCCGATGCTTTCTTTAGGGGTGCCATTCCATAATAACTCTTCGGGAATAATGGCTTCGTTCACCAGCGACTGGTACATGGCAAAAACGTCCGATGCCTTTTGCGGCTCGTAGGTACACATGCTTCCGGGTGCATGCAATAAGCCCGGCGGAACATCCCACCCCGTGCCCGGTTCCAGGCGATAAGCCTGCGAATAGTTGGTGATTTTATTATCGCCTTTGATAAAGTTTACCAGGCATTCGCGAATCTGGTCTTTAGTGGTGCCGGGCGCGATGCCTATGAAGGTGTAAGGAAAATCACCACCATGGTTGTTTAACTGCGGCGGAAAATAGTAGGCCTCAGGTTTCCCTTTTTGCCCGATTAATGCCGCTTTCTCATCGTTGTGATGTACGTGGTGGGGGAGTGGACCCATATTGTCAAAAAACTTGGAGTACATCGGCCATGATTCATGTTCCTTCCACAGGCGTTCGCCAATCAGTTCGCCCTTAAGTTCATTCACCGCATCTCTCAGTAATATTTGTTCTGTTTTGGAGCCGTCGTTAAAAACAACAGGGCTCAGTCCCTCGTTTTCACCGGTGAGCGGGCCGTTTTTTGCCGGTGTGGTACTGGAGAACCAGCGTTCGTCTATACCACCCCGTTGCCCGCCCAGCACATAATAATCATCCGGGTGTAATTTAATTCTTCGGCCCGGCACGCAAAACGACCTTGGCACCCATGTTGGCGCCAAACGCAAAATTCCTTTTCCCTGGTCTAATGCCTTTTGTGCTACACTTAATTTTTCCATTTTGTGAAATTGAAATTGATGGTTAATCAGCTATGTTTTAAAAAATTGTTGATGCTTTCCGGTTCGTGCAATACTTCAATGCGAAGATCATAGGTGCGTGTTTCCCCCGGGGCAATTTGAAGGAGTGTGTTTTGCTCTCTTGCTTTTGCCTGTCCGACAGGAGGGTTTGTTCCCGGTTCCAGGCCGGTAACATATTCTCCTTTTCCCCAGTGCTGCCAGTTGGTTAACCAGGGCAATTGCTTTTTGGAGAAGCGTATGCTAACGGCAATGCCTAATCGCTCATTGTGCAGTCCGCAGGTGCATTGCCCGTTATCGTCTCCGGTAATATCAATAAAAGCCGCTTCCTCGCCGCTGCCGCTGTGTTCATCCAGCGGGGCGGGGCAGGTATGAAAATCTTTCCCGTTGCTGAATATGGCATTGTTGGGATCCCCGTCGCGCGATTGCCAGTGACCCTTCCACACAATGGTTGTACCCTCATCTGCCAGCGGCCACCCGAAGTTACAATGATACAGGAGCATGTGTGGCGCTATCGTGTTCCCCCTGTTGGTTACTTCATCGTGGATGCTGATGAACGCCTCACCGAGTTTCCCCGAAATGGTGCGTTTAAGCTCAAGCCGGGTACCCAAAGCGTGGCTTTCTATCATGCGGCCGGTAATGCTCATCTCCATGTTTCCTGCCAGCGGATCGGGTTGTATAATGGATTCAATGGCTGCAGGGATATTGCTGATTTCTCCGTGCAAACCCCGTTCCCCGTATGCGTCGGATTCAGGCCCGCCTGCATGTGTTAATCCGCAGGTTGTAACCAGCCCGCCGCCAAATGTTTTAAGCCAGTCGGCTCCCTTATTTGAAAAAGGTTGCGGTGAGGTAATGCCGGCATGACTTATCCACGCCAGGCTATGTGCATTGTAAAAAGCGTCGGCAATATCCATGGCTCGGTCAATCACTATTTTGTAACGTAAACCGGTTCCGGTATTGATCCATGCCAATCGGGTTCCACGGGCTAAGCCATTGTCTGCTACTGCCGTTTCTATTCCGCCTAATTGTATATGATTGGAAATTTTATTCGTCCACCGCTGGTTTGTCAAATCTTTATCTTTTAAACAATCGTTAAATAAGTTGTTCGTTTTTGCCGGACTATACAAGCGAATCCGGTATGTTGTTTTTGCATTTTGAGGTTCTAATGTAGGAAAATACTATGATATGCATATGGCTTTGATGCCCGTAATATGAACTTTAACACCCGGTGTTTTTGTTTGCAGCGCAGTTTAACGGCAACAATATTTTTTTAGGGCGGCCACAATCGCGGAAAATGTTTGCTTGCTGCGGGTTTGCCCCCGCTTTTTGCACGACGAATACCGCTTGGCTATGCAGGAGCTTATATTATTATAGCCGCATTCTGTCCTGTTCCGTCCTGTGTTGGCCCACGATCTGTACGGCTTGTGCTGCATGCAATGCAATATTGTGAAAGTATAGGAGTGATTGTTTGCCCTATCCCGTTTTTTTTCATAGCTTGTTGCCTTCTTTTTAAAAAATCATCTAAAAAAAATGAAAATGATAAAACAAACGAGCTATTGCCTTTCACTGCTATTTGCCGGACTGTTGATGGGTAGTTGTAATTCCGGCCCCGAAACAAAAAGCGATGAAACTACTGCCGCTGCAAATGATGGCTTTGAATCAATATTTGACGGCAAAACCCTTGACGGCTGGAAGGGAGACTCCATTCACTGGAGCGTGGAAGATGGTAGTTTGGTGGGCGAGATCACACCCAGCACCACAATAGAGAAAAATACTTTTTTGATATGGCAGGGCGGGCAACCAAAAGATTTTGAATTAAAGCTGGATTTTAAAATAACCGAAAACGGCAATAGCGGTATCAATTACCGTAGCGAAATGTTTGAAGATGTGCCCTTTGCTTTAAAGGGTTACCAGGCCGATATTGACGGGAAGAATAGCTATACAGGACAGAATTATGAAGAGCGCGGACGAACCACGCTGGCTTATCGCGGACAAAAAAACACTATACCTGCGAAGGAGGGCGCTTCCGAAAAAAATGCCTGGAATGCCATGGTGGTTGATGGATCATTGGGCAGTTCGGACTCACTGAAAACGCTGATTAAAGCCGACGATTGGAATAGCTGCCATTTAATTATCAAAGGGAATCATTTGCAACATTATATCAATGGTGTTTTAATGAGCGATGTAACCGACGACGATACGGTTCACCGTAAAATGGAAGGACTATTAGGCGTGCAGGTACATGTGGGTCCCCCCATGAAAGTGCAATATAAAAATATCCGTATTAAAAATTTGTAGGCAAAGGCCCAGCCGGGGCTTGTCCCTGCACATTGAAATTTTGCTGAGTCATGGTGACGGGAACGATTACGGCAACAAGCATATTATTTTAAAACAAACGGGTTACCGCAATTTTGCGATAACCCGTTTGTCATTAAGACAGGTGCGATACGTTAGACGACATATTCATGCACTCGTTTGCACAACGCCTGCAGGCCGCGGCACATTTTATACTGCATGCTATCGCTCGATAACGTACCGGGGTCGCCGGCATTATTACAGGCAAAAAAGAATAATGCCGCGCCGGTTATTAAAATGATCTTTTTCATGATTCGCAATTTTAAATTAAAAAAAAGGTGTTTTTCGATGGCTCAATACTTAACTTATTGGCATTTTGGTTTACAATGCCATACTACTACAGGGTACGTATTACCGGAGTCATATATATGCTCCGCTTAATGTTTTATAGCATCTCCGGTTACCGTGTTCTTTTTCGACATATCCTCTACCTCCTGCATAAACTGATTTACTTTCACATCGGCATAAGGTCCATAAACATCTGCCAAAGTCCCTTTTACCCCATCCGTCGTTTCAATAGCATACAAGATGGAATTATCCGCGGGGTCGCTCGCCCCTTCAAAGCGATAGAAGTATAAAATATGGAAATAATTTATTTACTTTGTATTTCAAAGTGCTTTTGAATATGGATTATTTTACCAGCGGGCAATCTATTGTAAGGAAGATATGGGGCAAAGCGGATACCGTACTGTTTATTTTTGCCGGCGCCGCGGCCGAATTCGCATTGAGCAAATCGGTTGACTGGTTGTATTTTACCGGCAAGCTTCCGGCGGATCCCATTGCGCGCTTGTTTTCTACCGTAGGCTACGCCCGGCAGATTATTTTCTCAGAAAAGCAAAAAGCATTTGCGGCGATAGATAAGATGTCGCAGATTCATGCGGGGGTGGAATCGGCTCGCGGAATGGCTATTCCGGATCATGCTTATCGCCATGTGCTTTTTATGCTGATTTATTATTCTATTGCGTCATTTGAACTGCTCGAAAGAAAATTAACAGACGGCGAGAAAGAGGAAATAGTAGCGGTTTTTTGCGTGGTGGGCAACCGCATGAAAATTCCGGGATTGCCTTCTGATTACCAGGACTGGAAAAAAATGCATAACATGCTATTGGAAAATGAGGTGTGCAAAAGTGATTATTCGATTGATTTATATAAACAATACCGGCGCAGCCTGGGCGCCGGCCGATACTTCCTGTTGCTGGAAGTGCAGAAGCGGTTGGTTCCGCAAAGGGTAAAGGAATTGTTACAGTTGAATGGTATTTCTTTTTTGCAGCCAATGCTTATTGGATATAACATGAGCAGGATGTTAAAAATGGACGCTTCGCTGAAGTCGCTTTTACTGCCCCGGAAATACCTGAAACAAATAAAGGAACTGGATGATGCAAACCGTTAACCATTTGCCACGCTAACAAAACTTCTGTATGCTAAGCCTGCCGAAAGCTATATCTTTATTGCGTTATGATCAATCCGGGACAATACAATTTACTTGAGGTTATCCGTGTGGTGAGCATTGGTGTTTATCTCGATGATGGAAAAGAAGGGATTTTGATGCCCAAACGCTATGTGCCGCCCGATACAAAAGTGGGCGATATGCTCAATGTGTTTGTGTACCACGACTCCGAAAGCCGTATGATTGCCACTACTCAAAAGCCCTTTGGTGTTGTGGGCGACATTGTAATGCTACCGGTGGTTTCCGTTACTCCTCAAGGTGCGTTTATGGATTGGGGTTTGCAGAAGGATATTTTTGTTCCCAAATCAAAGCAGCGCGACCGTATGTATGAGGGCGAAAAATATCTTGTAAAAATTTACCTCGATGAACAAACAGGTCGCGTGGCAGCCACCGAAAAATTTGATGCTTTTTTAAGCAACGAAATATTAACCGTAAAAGAAATGGATGTGGTAGACCTGGTGGTGTACCGCGTTACTGATATTGGCTATTTCGTGATCATCAACAATCAGCATACCGGGGTACTCCATTTTAATGAAGTGTTCAGAGATTTGGAACCCGGCAGCAAATTAAAAGGCTTTATCAAAAACATAACAGAAGATAACAAAATTGACGTGGTGCCAGGTAAACCCGGTTATGAAAGGGTAAATGATGAAACCGATAAAATTATCCGTCTGTTGGAGGAAAACAACGGTTACCTGCCTTACAATGACAAATCGAATCCCGATGATATTTATGCATTCTTTGGCATGAGTAAAAAAACATTTAAAATGACAACCGGCAGTTTATACAAAAAGCGGCTCATCACTTTTACCACAACCGGCATCAAACTTTCCGGGGGAGAATTGTAATGTTTGGACGAAGTACTGCTGCGCTATACATCGTCTGCAATGCCAGTTGTTTTCGAAAATAGCATGGAATGGTATCCTGCAATTATGAAATTGAAATAGCTGCTTCCTTTGTGCATTCCTTGTGTCCCTGTGTCTTTGTGGTTCAAAAAGAATGACAAATGAAAATTTCGTCGGGGCCGGGCTTGTCATCGTTAATTCTACTGCTGAAAAATATTGTATGCCTTGAATAAATAACCACCCGGTTACGTAACTTCATCTTCATACCAAACCATCCATATGTCATCATCATCCCGGAGAAAGTTTCTTCAACAACTCAGTGGAACCGGCCTGGCGCTCTCAGCCGCAACCTTACCTGCATTCGCCGTCGAACCGGCTATTCGCGAATACATATTGCCATCCCCCAAAAAAATAAGTCCCAACGATCGCCTGCTCATCGCTACCATTGGTATGGGCATTATGGGATATAATGATACCGATACCGCTTTAAAAATACCAGGTATTGAATTGGCGGCAGCATGCGACCTGTACAATGGCAGGCTGGAACGAGCGAAAGAAAAATACGGTAACCATATTTTTACAACAAGAGATTACCGCGAGTTGCTGGAACGCAGGGATATAGATGCTGTGATTATCGGCACAGGTGATCACTGGCATTCGCGTATCGCCATCGATGCTATGAATAAAGGCAAGCATGTGTATTGCGAAAAACCGATGGTGAGACAGATCAGTGAAGGCGCCGGAGTAATTGCGGCACAGCAAAAAACCAATAAGGTGATGCAGGTGGGTAGCCAGGGCATCAGCGGTTTGGAATACCTCAAGGCAAGAGAATTGTACCAGGCAGGTGAAATCGGGAAGCTCAATTGTATAGAAGCTTCTTACGACCGGCATAGTGCATTGGGCGCCTGGCAATACACCATGCCAACAGATGGTTCCGCGCAAACCGTGGATTGGGACCGGTATATCGCCGGAATGCCCAAAGAATCCTATGATGCTAAAAAGTTTTTTTGGTGGCGGAATTATAAGGAATTTGGAACGGGAGTAGCGGGTGATCTTTTTGTACACCTGCTTACTGCTGTGCATATGATAACCGGCTCAAAAGGGCCCGAAAGAATATACGCATCCGGGGAAATAAGCTACTGGAAAGATGGAAGAAATGTACCGGATATTATGACGGCCATTATGGACTATCCCGAAACAAAAGAGCATGGAGCATTTAAACTCACCTTACGGGTAAATTTTTCAAGTGGTATGGGAGAACGGTCCATGATCCGGTTTATCGGCGATGAGGGAGTGATGGAAGCCGGAGACGGAATAAAAGTAACGCACGACCTGCTGGCTAAAGCGCCGGGTATAGGCGGGTGGGACGCCCTGGCTACCTATCCCAAAGCCATGCAGGAAACGCTGTTAAAGCTGTATAACGAAAAATATTCCAAAGCCGAACAGCAACAACCTCAAAAGCCGTCCGTGGTATATAAGGCGCCTGCTGAACACGATGAACTTGTAGCTCATTTCACCCATTTTTTCGATGCCATCCGAACCAATGGCAAAGTAGTGGAAGACCCCGTATTTGGATTCAGGGCTGCCGCTCCCTGCCTGGCCTGCAACGACAGCTATTTTTCAAAAAAGATCGTTCAGTGGGACCCTGTAAACATGAAACTGAGATAAGGAATAAATGACTGGGTTTGATAATCCGCTTCAGATTCACCTGTCTATCATCTTCAGTTCAGCGGGCATTCATTTGACAACTTAAACATTGCAAAATTTAGGTGCAACCCTATCCGGCCACCGTGCTAATATGAATTGACGGCCAGAAAACGAAAGAATGCCAACAAACAAAGAATATCAAACAATGAACGTACATTTTATTCAGCACGAAACATTTGAAGCGCCCGGCGCTTATTTGGAATGGGCGAAAGAAAGAAATCATACCATCAGTTTTTCAAAAGTATTTGAACATAACCTTTTACCGGAAACAGCGGAAAATATGGATTTGCTCATTATAATGGGCGGACCTCAAAGCCCGGACACAAGCAAAGAAGAATGCCCGCATTTTGACGCAGGAGCTGAAATTGCTTTGGTACAAAAAGCGGTCAGTTCAGGTAAAGCAGTTGTAGGCGTTTGTTTGGGTGCACAACTTATTGGCGAAGCATTAGGAGCAAAATTTGAGCATAGTCCCGAAAAGGAAATAGGTGTTTTGCCAATACAACTTACACAGGACGGATTAAAAGATGAAAAGATTGCACATTTCGGCTCATCATTGCTTGTTGGGCATTGGCATAATGATATGCCCGGACTTACAGCACAAAGCAAAATTTTAGCAACGAGTACAGGTTGCCCACGACAAATAGTAGCCTATTCCGGTTTGGTGTATGGGTTTCAGTGCCATATGGAATTTACACCCGAACTAATAGAATTACTCATAGCCGAAGAAGAAGATTTTCTGACAAACAATACTAAACACCGGTTTGTCCAAAAGCCTGATGAAATCCGTAGTTTTAACTATTCCGACATGAATAACAAGTTGTTTCAGTTTCTTGATCAGCTTATGGCTGAATAGACAGGCAAAAGGGCGTGCACCTAATAAAGGAATATCCTTGTCAGCCGTTTGTAAA
>CAYMKT010000149.1:0-8376 GCA_964391065.1 uncultured Terrimonas sp.
CGGAAACCAAAGCATGGTGCCTGAAGCAGGGCGCTGATCATGTGGTTAACCATCATCATTTGATAAACGAAGTTCGGGCCGCCGGCTTTGAAACGGTTGATTTCATAGCCGATTTCGTTAACACCAACAGCTACTGGGATGCCATGGCGGAACTGATAAAACCACAGGGGCATATCGCTTCTATTACAGGTTCTTCCGAGCCCGTTGCGCTTAATAAGCTTAAAAATAAAAGTGTTTCATTTTCCTGGGAATTGATGTTTACCCGATCCAACTTCCAAACCGATGATATGATTGAGCAACATCATATTCTGAACAGGTTGTCCGGCTTATTAGATGACGGCATAATACATTCGACCCTCACCACTATTCTTAACGGGCTTTCTGCAAATAACTTTAAAAAAGCACACGCTTTACAGGAATCCGGAGAAACCATTGGCAAAACAGTAGTCTTGTTTTAGGAATACCGGCGCATGGTTTCAACAATGCATCATCTCAAAAATGGAAGAAACACTGAAACATGTAACTGAGCGGGTTGCGTGACTGGTCTTCTCTGCAACTAACAAATCCTCAGGAATTTTTTTTCTTCGGTGCTGATTTAGCCGGACTTTTGGCCTTTGCCGCTTTCTTGCTGCCAGACTTAACTGCTTTTTTCACCACGGGCGCTTTTTCCCTTTTGGCAACTTTGGACTCGCTTTTTTCGACCTTTTTAGCAGCATTTGCAGCTAAAGCCTTGCTTAATTTTTCGATATGACGGATAGCCTTTTTTTCCCCGATACGTTCTGTAAGCGCCGGGAACGCATTCCGGAGTGCTGCTGCGATTTGATCTCTCAATGCTTTCCTTTTATTTGCTATTGCTGGAGTTTGGGTCTTTGCCATTTTACTTTTTATTTTATTGCTATGCTTTTAATGTATAGCGTTATACACAAACTTAACAATAAAGTAATATGGGCAATGTTAAGTTTTGCCGGGATGAAGAAACATACTTCAATACACTTCATCACTCCAACACATTCTTCATTACAAAACGAGTTCCATTTTAATATCCGCCCTTTTATACTGCGCTTTGTCCATAGCCACTTCAACAAAACCATATTTTTCATATAGTTCTATGGCGCGCACCAGCTTTTTATTGGAATAAAGGATAAGTTTTTCTGCTCCTATTGTCTTTGCCACCTCAATACAATGCACTACCAGTTTCCTGCCTATCCCCTGCCCCTGGTATTTTTTTGTTACCGCCATTTTTGCCAGTTCGTAAGTGCTGTCGTCAATCTTCATAAGGGTAGCGGTTCCCGCAATGATATGATCAACCGCGGCATAGTAAATATAACCGCCTTTTTTTATGATTTCATTTTCGGGATCCGACAATTGAACAATATCATTCTCCTCCACACTGAAATACTGTTGAAGCCATTCCATATTCAGCGTTTTGATATGTTCTTTTAATTCGTTTGAATATTTAAGAATAACCATGATAAATATATTATACCGCATTGCTGTCACTGATCCCCAGCACCCACGTAACCTTTATACTCAACAAACATTACCTGGCAGATATGAGTGTATAAAGTTAATGTTATCTCTAATTGCAAAAAAACTTGCACCGGTTAAATGCTTCCCTGGTGTAATGAATATTGGATATGCTATGCATTCAATGGATTTCCGCAAAAGCAAAAACGGAGAATCGAACCGAAGTATGAGAACCCTGCACCTTGGTAAACTATAGAACAAATGCAATGTGCACCATTACCCGGTTGCCTGCCTTAACAAATCCATCGGCGAGATTTTGGGAGAAAGGAGTCTGCCAGTTCACACCCATCGATAACTTTCGGAAACTGGTTTCTATGCCGGCAGTACCCAGCAATATATTTCCCCCGGATACCTCTGCCGTATAGTTCATATCCATATCTTTTTGCGCAGTTTCATATTGCACACCCGCATTGGGGGCGATAGTGAACTTTTGCATGACCCTGAATTTGTAGTACAATTGTGTGCTTACACTGAGTTTGTTTCCGTATTTATAATCGTATTTATTGGTGGTATTTATTTTGTAACTCGCCATAGCGTTTATGCCGGCATCCTGCACGCGAAGATCGTACATCGCATTTAAAGTAAAATCAACACTGCCCGTGCCTAACTGGAAAAGGTTGGCATTGTTGTTGGTGCTTTCTTTATCAGCAGGATTGTATTTTCCCGTCGGAAGTTTTATACCGCCACCCACCAGCAGGGTTTGTATGAGTAATTTGCTACTGTCTATTGTTTTCCTGTTGTTGATCAACTGGTAGTAGCCCGTTGCAGCAATATCGCCCAACCCTGATTTGGTATATTTTGTGCCCTGGTTAAGTCGCTCATTAAAATTAAAAGGGATTGCCCCCATCAGGCGAACATGCGTGCCAATGTTCCAGCCACCCCAGAGTTCTGCCGTGCGGTAATGCTCCCTGCTGGTGAGATAAGTGTTTACGCCATTCGCCCCAACATGCGTGAGTAAAGAACTATAGCGGTAACGCACGCCGAATATTTTTGAGTTGAAATCCGGCAATATACCGATATAGGAACTCCCCACGCCGCAGCCGCATATATCGCAGGCCATGCTTTTCAGGCAGAAAGCGCCTAAAACAATAACCAGTATAATCATCTTTTTCATTGTTCAGCCAGTTTTTTATCTTTTATAAAAGATGGATCGTTTAATGTTTCAAGAAAAGCGATAATGCTCCTTTTTTCATTGGCATCCATCGGAATACCTTTTTGCCCGTTTTGTTCAAGTATTGCGTCCAAACCAGGTGAAACCTGGATATGTTTGCTGTAATGTTCCAGAACGGCTTCAAGTGTATAAAACCGTCCGTCATGCATATAAGGCGCAGTGTATTTCAGGTTGCGGAGGCTCGGCACTTTAAATTTGTAGCTATCGTTATCGTTGAGCGTGACCAGTTTTCTTCCTTTATCATCAGTGATCCCTAAACCGATACCATTGTTGCGAAAACTGTTATCTGTAAAAAGTGGTTCCGTATGGCAACTTCCGCATTTTTGCTGAAAAAGCGTATAGCCTTCCTGTTCCGCCGCGGTAAACTCTTTGTTTTGCTTACGCATCACACTATCATATTTGGAGTTACTGCTTACACACATCAGCATAAACTGCGACAGTGCTTTCAGCAGGCTTGCGGAAGTGATTTCTTCGGTGCCAAAGGCCTTTTTAAAAAGAAGTGGGTAGGTTTGGTTGGCGCCTAATTTTGCAATAACATTCCCCATCGTTTCATCCATTTCTACATGATTGGTTAACGGGGCTATGGGTTGAAGATCGAGGTCGAATACACCACCATCCCACATAAAACTACTGTACCAGGCCAGGTTCATAATCGGTGGCGTGTTACGCGTGCCCAGCCTGTCGTCGATACCATGACTCACACTATGACCATGATGTGTAAACGCAGACGAGGGCAGATGACAACTGCCGCAACTGATGGTGCTGTTGCGTGAAAGCAGGGGATCATAAAATAATTTCCTGCCGAGCTCAAATCCATTTTTGGTAACCGGGTTGGTGGAAAAGTGATAAGCAGGTTGTGGAAAGTTTGCCGGCGCCTGGAATCCGCTAAAAGGCGCTTCCATCAATTCTTTACCGCAGGCGAATATACCTGCGGTAAAGAGCAACAAAATATACCATCTTTCGCTTTTCATGCGCTTAATTTTCGGTATGATCGTGCCGGAACATCGTAGCGTAATTATTCGCAATAGTAGTACTAAACGGATCAAACATAACGGTAGCGTGATCAGCGATACTTACCGTTGTGCCGCCATCAAACAGCTTTGATATATCTGCCATCAGGTGAATATTGGTTTCCTTGCCCATATGCACTTTGGGGGTACCGCCGGCAGTAAGGTCGAGCGTAATGGTCTTAATATTATTGATCGTGGGGGAAGAATATCCTCCAAAACCGCCTATATGAAACATGAATTGATGCCCATCTCCGGAAGAAGCTTCCGAGTTGCCTTCCATTTTAAAAAATATATAACCGCTGTTCCATCCCCAGTACATACCACTGCCTTCACCGGAAGGATCCAGCACTCCCGTTCTTTCACTGATATCTTTGGTATTGCGAAGGCTATCAATGCCAAGCGTAAATGTCAGGGAACTGTATTCACCCTCCGGTACTTCAAGCGATACATGATCCTTGTCTTCGTTTCCTTCCTCAATTAAAAAATAGCTATCATCCTGCGGCACAGTGTAGAGGGCGCCATTGGTGTTCTTCAATGAAATATTGCTGATATAATATTGCAGCATGGAAATATGATACGTTTCACCCGAAGCATTGGTATAGCTTCCCGTATTCAAAGCAAGGTTCTGTCCTCCAACAATGTTGTCGAACTCTATAGACAGGGCTCCTTTTACATTGCTATTATAATCGTCATTGTTTTTTTTGCATGATACGAAAGATAAGGCCGCCAGGGCAGCAACAAATAGAATGCGTTTCATTATTGTTATTATTAATGAGTGGTGATGAGATATAAGATGATATAAAATGAATACATGGGCTTGCACCATAGATGGCAAAAGCAACATAATGAAATGGTTGAGCCGGCTGAACCGGTCGCCATTAAAACATTACATGGAAAGTTTATCCAATAAAACCGGGGGGATGAAAAATGAAACGGGGCATTTCGATAGTGGCATAAGCGATGGCATCGGGATAATCTTTTCCATCCGTTTCCTGAAGGACGAAAAGTGATGTGGTGAAAAATGATTTGGAGGAAAGTGTGATCTCGTTTTTAAACTCCAGCTTTCTTTCGGGGTTTTGCTGATCCTTTTTTTCCTCTTTTTTTATTTGCTCTGCCAGTTGGCATTTACCGTTACAATGCAAAGCAGGGACTGCTTTATTTTCGCACTTTTCGGCATAGGCATTCCTGTTCGCATAGTAATCCATCACAATAAAAGCGCCGCTAAATGTTTGCGCAACAAACGCAATCAGAAAAGTTATAGCAATGACTTGTTTCACGATGCAATGAGTGATGATGTTTCGCAAAGTTAATAAGTTAATCGATGAAAATCTGATCGATTTCTCCGGGTACTTCATAATAATGATCATTAGGGTGAATGATAAAACTCACACGCGACATGTGTGAAATATTAATCTGGTTTCGTATCTTGCCGCCCTGAAACGTTTCATTGGCATATTATTCCTTGCATTGCACATGCTGGCATTTACAGAGTTTCATCAACTGCTCCGGGTGCCTTATTTGATGCAGCATTTTCAGCAGCATCGTGTAACCGATCCTCAAATGAGCTTTGCCCATTTTATTAAAATTCATTACCTCGCTCCGGTTCCGCTTAACGATGATTTTAACCAGCACCAGCAACTTCCCTTTCGCTGTATGGATTGCCAGGTAATGAATGCTGCTGTGTATGTATGGACAAGCGTAACGGTTGAGATTCACCCGCCCATACCTGTTGCTAAACAATTTTACCGTTATAACGAAACCAACAAACCCCAGTTTTCCGCGTTCGATATTTTTCAACCTCCCCGTTGTGCCTGATCTTTTTTGAATGGATTTACAATTTTAAAGGCACAAAATATTTTACATGTTAAATGCTATTATCAGCTTTTCCGTAAGGAACAAGCTCATCATCGGCTTATTTACAATCGCATTGGTGGTATGGGGGGCGCTGGAAGTCAGAAACCTTTCCATTGATGCCCTGCCGGATATTACCAGCAACCAGGTACAGATTATTACCGTGTCGCCCTCATTAGCAGCCCCTGAGGTGGAAAGGCTTATTACCTTTCCGGTAGAACAGGCCAATGCCAATATTCCGGGACTAAAGGAGATCCGTTCCATTTCCAGGTTCGGCTTATCGGTGGTAACAGTTGTGTTCAGTGATGCCACCGATATTTACTGGGCACGCCAGCAGGTAAGTGAAAGATTAAACATTGTACGGAACGACATACCTTCCGGCGCCGGCAACCCTGAACTGGCGCCCGTTACCACAGGTATTGGAGAAATATATCAATACGTATTGCGTCCTAAAAAAGGCTATGAAGGCAAGTACAACCTGGCAGACTTGCGTTCCATGCAGGACTGGATAGTGAGAAGGCAATTGCTCGGTACACCTGGTGTTGCGGATGTGAGCAGCTTTGGCGGTTATCTTAAACAATATGAAGTTGCAGTTCAACCCAGCCATCTCAAGAGCATGAATGTTACCATTGCCGATGTGTTTGAAGCGTTGCAAAACAACAACCAGAACTCCGGGGGAGCCTATATCGAAAAAGGACCATCGGCATTATTTATTCGTACAGAAGGGTTGGCTGAAACCATTGAAGACATTGAGAAAATATTCGTTAAACATACCAGTTCGGGCATACCTGTTTATATTAAAGATGTGGCGAAGGTAGGTATCGGCCATGCCATCCGTTACGGGGCTATGACCTATAAAGACCAGGGGGAAGTAGCCGGAGCAGTAGTGCTGATGTTAAAAGATGCCAACGCCTCAGCCGTCATTGAAAATGTAAAAACAAGAATCAGCCAAATCCGGAAAACCCTGCCGGAAGATATTGTGCTGGAAACATTTTACGACCGTACCAAAATGGTGAATAACGCTATGGGAACGGTAAAGACGAATCTCCTGGAAGGTGCGCTCATTGTGGTTTTTGTGCTGGTACTGTTTTTGGGAAATTGGAGGGCGGGTTTAATTGTGGCATCGGTTATTCCGCTCTCGATGCTCTTCGCCATCATTTTAATGAATGTATTCGGTATATCGGGCAACCTGATGAGTTTAGGCGCCCTCGATTTCGGGCTGATTGTAGACGGCGCAGTAATTATCGTGGAAGCGGTATTGCACCGCCTGTCGCACAACAAACAACTTGAAGGCATCCATCGTATTACCCAGTCGCGCCTCAACGATGAAGTAGAATATTCCGCAGGTAAGATGATGAACTCAGCCGTTTTTGGGCAAATCATCATCCTCATCGTATACCTTCCTATTCTTACGCTTACAGGCATTGAAGGTAAAATGTTTCGGCCCATGGCGCAAACCGTTTCCTTTGCTTTAATAGGAGCATTTTTACTTTCGCTTACGTATGTGCCCATGATGTCGTCGCTGTTCATCAGTAAGAAATTGTCGCACAGGGAAAGCTGGTCCGATAAAATAATGACCCTGTTGCAAAGCTGGTATCAACCCTTATTGAAAAAGGCATTGGCATTTCCTAAAATAGTGATCGGTTTGGCGTTTATACTATTCGCCGTGGCCGTTTTTATTTTGCGTACGCTGGGAGGAGAATTTATCCCGAAACTGGAGGAAGGTGATTTTGCCGTAGATGCCAGGTTGCTTACCGGCAGTTCCTTAACTGAAACGATACAAACCACTCAGCGTGCTGCTGCTATCCTGCAGGAGCGTTTCCCGGAAGTAGAGAAAATCGCAACCCGCATTGGCGCCAGTGAAATACCCACCGATCCTATGCCGCTTGAAGTAACCGATATCATGATTACCCTAAAACCTAAGAAAGAGTGGGTTTCCGCAAAATCCTTTGATGAACTGGCTAACAAAATGAGCAAGGCCTTGCAGGAAATTCCGGGCATGACTAACGGGTTCCAGTACCCGGTACAAATGCGTTTTAATGAATTGATATCGGGAGCCCGGCAGGATGTGGTGTGTAAAATATTTGGCGAAAATTTAGACAGCCTTTCCGCATTTGCCAACCGGTTAGGAAGTATCGCTGCTGCCGTAAATGGCGCAAAGGATCTGTATATCGAAACGGCCACCGGTCTTCCGCAGATAGTGGTGCAGTTTAACCGCGATGCTATGGCGCATTACCAGCTCAATATAGCCGACCTGAACCGGGTGATCCGCACCGCTTTCGCGGGTGAGGCTGCCGGAATCGTGTATGAAAATGAACGGCGTTACGACCTGGTGGTGCGTTTGCAGAATGAATCCAGGAAAGATATCGGCGATGTACAGCAGTTGCTCATTCCTACGCCAGCAGGATTACAGGTTCCGCTATACCAGGTGGCTTCCGTTGAAATAAAAGAAGGTCCTAACCAAATACAGCGCGAGAACGCCCAACGCAGGATTATTGTAGGATTTAATGTGAGAGGACGCGACGTACAGTCGGTCGTGAATGAACTTAATCAGGAAGTAAACAGGGCACTAAAGCTTCCCACCGGTTATTATATTAAATATGGCGGGCAATTCGAAAACCTGGTGGAAGCCAAACAACGTTTGTCCGTTGCCGTTCCCATTGCGTTGCTGTTAATACTGATACTGCTGTATTTTGCTTTCGGATCGCTGAAGTACGGATTGCTTATTTTTTCGGCCATCCCGTTGTCGGCTATCGGGGGTATACTGGCGCTATGGGTGCGCGATATGCCATTCAGCATTTCCGCCGGCGTGGGCTT
>CAYMKT010000150.1:0-4701 GCA_964391065.1 uncultured Terrimonas sp.
TTTGCCGCATAATGCCGGTAAACATACTCATAATCATCCCGCAGGTTTTTTGCGCGATCTGATATCGTACAATAGCAATTTGGTTTTTCGCCAAGCAGGAAACCGGCCGTATATTCATAACCCAGCGCGATCCTGTTATTTCCAATTGAAAAAAGATCAACACCCTGTGTAAAGGCCACCTGGGCTGCACCGGCGAACTCACCAAGCCCCAATTGCACATGACCCTGGTCGCGGCCACTTTCCTGGCACTGTCCATTGGGATAAATATATTTAAAAACACTTCCGTTAACCGGGCCATGCAAAAAATGGTCAACAGCATTGTTAAACATCGGACGATTGTCTGTAAAAATGGCTATTGCCATGATGGAGTGAATAATAGCGCCGTCCCAGTTGCCATTGGCTTGCGGAAAATAATATCGCAATAACGGATAGTACGCCGTCATCAGCATATTGGTAAACCCATCAATATCTTTTTGTTGCCAGCCTGCATTATTATAGCGTAAAATTTCCGCCGCGTTGCATAGCAAATGTCCTGTCCACGCAGCCAATAACTTTGCATCGTTGTAATCGAAATCCCAGAGTACCGGCGACCATGCATTAAGAATATTGATGGCCTTATCGGCATATGACTTATCCTGTGTGATATACCATACCAATGCATAGTTGTAAGCCATGTTTGCGCTTTTCGACAGATCGTCGCCGCCAATATTAGGCTTGCCGTAGGGTCCGCGAAGTACATAGGTATGAGGTTTTACAACAAAAGCAGTGTCTGCAGCAGCCTTCAGCCTGTCAAACGCATCCTTCCACGGTTGTACTCCTTTGAGCACCTGCTCTTTCATAAAGGCAAGATCGTCGGCCGTTTGGTTAATCCCGGGATGAACCATTTGCTGAGCTGCAGATTGCCGCGGCAGAAAAAAAAACAGCCCGTATGCGGCAAGCGTGAAAAGCAATATCCTGGAAGTGGTACTCATATTATCCCGTTTCTTTAACAATGGTATTATTGAATAAATGAGGAAGGATGCGATCATCTTTAATAATCCATACCTGCCGTTGCGCTGATTTTATTGTCTGTCTCACCGTTTCCAGCATAGCCGGAGTGGTACCGGCCGCCATTGCGTTCAGTGCATGACTTTACTCATAGCCACAGTTGTTTTGAGAATATCCTGGTTGATACTAAATACTAACTGGTCACCCTTTTTTAAGAGGGGTTATTTATGATTGTTACTCCGGTGAAGACAACCGGACTTTTATGATTCCTTTTTTATTAGCGAAAACGTAAGCGGGAATGCTTATTTCTATCTTTTTCAGGTTATCAATTTTTCTATCGAGCTGCGTTGGCGGAGGGTCGAACATCACAATTGACGCATGTACGTTACCGGGAGAAAAAATGGTAAGGTTAAGCGATTTACCATCCTGCTTTAATATCGCCCCGTCTTTGGCAGGTACAACTTCAGCCGTTGTCATCATAGCCCAGGTAATACGCTTCGTAGAGTCGTTGAGTGCCAGTTCATCCTCGATGATTATAGAATGATCTGAATCTTTTATGAATTTGCGGGTTGCGCTTTTTACATTACTGAAAAAGACTTCGGTCATGTCGATCGTTGCTTCGGGATTATTGCCTGCCTTATACGCAACCAGGCGCGCGTTGCCGCTTACATTAAATCTTTCATCATTAACCGAAAGCGTACCATGCCCGAAATTTCCTTTTGTAACCAGGCTCCACCTTGGGCATTCCTGGCATCCGCCCCACAGATCAAATCCTGCCTGTTCCAGTTCGTTATAATCCTGTACGCCCGGATCTATGGCCCACCTTACCCCATTCAGTTCAAACACAAAACTTCCGGCATCCATATTACCGTGACTAAGTGCGGCTCTGCCGCCTTTACCGCCAAAGTAATAGTTGTTGGTATCGCCTGCGCCGTTACGAAATACAACAACAGGGTTAGAACCATCGCCCTTCCATGCAAGGGGAAGACCTGCATTATTACCAGGCTCAAATTCCGACAGCCAAACCAGTCCTGGTCCGGCCAGGCGCGACAATTTCCCCATAGCTGCCGCAGGTTGTAAAAACTTTTCCTTTTCAAGGTAGATGGAATTGCCGGTTTCTTTGGCAAACCAGGCTAATGTGATATCGCCGTTTTTTCCGGCACTGTCGCCGCAATCTGCAAAATTAAAATACATGCCTGAGGGTGCTACCATTTGCAACCTGAAATCGGCGCTCTTCAAAAAGGAGGGATAAGCAGCAATACCGAAATCAGTACCGAATGCACTTTCGAGTAAGGACGATGTGGTAACAGAAAAACTCGTTCCATAACCCCAATAGGTAGCGCCTTCCGGATAAACACCATCGGGAGCATATTGCTTCAGCGCATTGGGCATTCCTTCCAGCGACCTGCTGATGGTTTTGGCAGCCAATTCCGGGTCTTTTTCCGCAATTACAATCGCCGCAGCGATCATACCGCCATTGCATACCTGGTTCCAGTTATTCGTGCCTGCCAGCCACCACGGATCTTTGTCTCCGGCAAAACTGGCTTTTATACCTTTTTCTATCAATGTATTTTTTGCCAGTTCTACAGTTGCTTTCGGTAAGTCTTTGCCCACCCAGTCGGTTGCTATAGCCACAGCCAACGACATTTCTGCCACATCTAAAAAGTGAGAGGGATTCCAGTCGGTAAAACCGCAAACCGCTAAAAGCTCATCATTAATTCGCTGAAGAATATCAGGACTTTTTTCCATCCTGTACACCATCGACAGAACAGTCATCCTGTATAACATTTCCCTCGACACAGCCAGCAGCCTGCGTCCTTCCACTTTACGCTCAAGAAACGGTAAACTGAGTATTTTATCCGAGTTAAGTTTGATAGCCTCATAATAATTTCTTACGACCTGGTCGGTCTTCATTTTTTGCTTCAGATTTTTCTCAATGGCTGGCGTAAGAATTAAGCGGGGGGTTGATTTTTTTAGTTTGGATTTAAGGTATTGAACAGTAACAGGGTTTTCAAGTTTTACCATTTCATCATTGCCCAAACTATTTTCCTGGCCTTTTACTGAAAAAACAACCAGATGTATCAGAACCAGCCAAATGACTTTACTATTCATGCCCTAAATATTATTGATGCAGTTGAAAACATTTCGACAATAAATGACTATTCCACATAGCCCGCAGGCCATGTGGAATAGTAAATGGTATTACCAACCGGGGTTTTGTCCTAAATCAGGATTTTGAGACAAAGCACTCAGCGGAAGCGGCCATAAATAGTGCTTACTTTCATCGAATACGGGATTGTCCCAATCCCCATCTTTATACACGTCAATGTAGGTTTTGCCAGACTCGGGATCAACCGAGAATTTTGGTGTGGCTCCCGGATAACGGGCAATGGCTGCGGCATCCCAAAGAATTCCCAATGAATGAGCTTCGAGTTTTTTGCCCTGTTTCCACCGGCGAATATCCTCATAGCGAAGACCTTCCATGAATAATTCTACCCGGCGCTCTCTCCTGATTTCCACAATCAGGGGAGACACCCCATCGTTTGTATATCTCGGGTCAACCGGAATATTAGCGAGGTCCATATGCACCATACCCACGCGGTCGCGCAATTTATTGATCGATATATCCAGATCGCCTTGTGTAAGCGTACCCAACTCCGCTTTAGCTTCGGCATAGTTCAATAATGCCTCCCCTAAACGAAGCGTGATGGCAGGTGTAGTTGAAATATTATAGGCATTACCAGCGGCATTTGACTCGTAGTTTTTTATAATGGTATAACCCGTTGTACTGGATTTTCCACCCGCCATACCAGTTATCCTCGGATAAGTGAAAGCATTGCTTCGTTCGTAAAAGTAGTAAGGCTGGTCGTCAGGGTGTAGTACAGTTTGCCTTAAACGCGGATCGCGGTTTACAAATATATCTTCAAATTGCGCATCTCCCTTGTACAGTGGAGAAATGGAAATTGGTTTTCCATCCGTACATAAATAATCCTCCACCATACTTTTGGTGGCGCCTCCCACATAATCCTTATGATAAGACATCGCGTGGTTGGTAACTACACCAGTCTGGTACTTTCTCCAATAAATCACTTCCGGGTTCCCGGTAAGGTCTGTAGCACGGTGATACGCGTTATAATCGTGTAATGGATCGCCTGTGCTGTACAGGCTGTAAGGACCGTTCTGAATTAAATCCTCGGCGGCATCGGCAGCTTCCTGCAACCACATGTCGGCATTGCTGCCTCCATGATATTTGCGCCATGTGCCTTCGAACAGGCAAACCCTGGATTTTACCAATAAAGCCGCCCACCTGTTAAGTCTACCCGGAGCACCTCCATCGCCCCAGTTAGCAGGGAGATTGGCGGCGGCAAAAGTGAGGTCAGCCAATACGCTATCCATAGCCTGTTCCCTCGGCGTGCGGGGTCCAAACAATTCGTCGGAGTCGTCTACATTCAATTCGTGTCCAACCCAGGGAACATCTCCGAATTTTGAAACCTTATCCGCATAAAACCAACCGCGGAAAAGCTTTGCTTCCCCGGCATATTTGTTGATCGTTTCTGCCGGGATTGAGGCGCCAGGGTAATGGTCAAGTCCAACATTGATGGAACGAACAAAATCCCAGCCCCGCCAGCCATAATTTTGCGGCCCGGAAGGCACAAAATGCTTGCCTGCCCTTGTTTCCGCAAAAAAAGCGTGCCGCGAGTGCGTGGGCGCCAT
>CAYMKT010000150.1:4801-8084 GCA_964391065.1 uncultured Terrimonas sp.
GCATAACCCAACTTTAATCATATTTTTTTTCATCGTAAGAAATTTAGAATTTTAGAAACTTAATTTGGCTCCCAGCGTAAATATGCGTTGTAAGTAATATTCCTGCGTAAGGGTGAAAACGCTTTCGGGATCCATTGGTTTATGCATTTTGGTAGCTTCCCATAAATTCATGCCGGCAAAATAGATCTGGGCGGAGGTTAACTTTGCTTTCGCAATCAGTTTTTGAGGGAAAGTATACCCTATGCTGAGATTTTTTAACCTGATATAACTCGCATCCTGAACATAACGGGACTGAGGATGAATATTCTTTTTGGTATTGGTACCAGTTGTTGGCACTGCAAAATAAGCATCGCGGTTGGTTTCGCTCCAGGATTCTGAAATATAGTATTTTTCCATATGCCCGGCATTGAAGGGATAAAAGGCATTCCAGTTATCGTTTGCCGGCAAATAATCACGTTTCGCAACTCCCTGGAAGAACAGGTTAAAGGAAATGCCTTTCCAACTCAAGTCGCCATTAATACCAAAGCTGTACCGGGGCGTGGTATTTCCAACAATGGTAAGGTCGCCATGATCATCCAATGTTCTCACTCCCGGAGTAATTTTACCATCCTTGTTCACATCAGCATATTGCATGTCACCAACTTTCCAGCCAGCGCCGAGTTGATCCTGATCTGCTCTTGCGGCAAGGTCAGCCTCATTTTGAAATATGCCAACTGTTTGATAGGCCCATATTTCCCCGATATCTTTTCCCACATAATATTGATCAATAGCCCCTGTTGGATTAAGGTACTTGGTAATTTTAGACGAATTGTCGGACAGGGCTAAGGTTAAACCGTAGTTCCAATCGTTGCCGATTTTATCGTGCCAGTTTGCCGATAACTCCCAGCCTTTTGTTCTTAAATCGGCCGCGTTCGATTTAGGCGCTGTGGTACCCAAAATATCAGGATAGCTCACATTCATCAACATATCTTTTGTATCCCTTGTATACAGATCAAATGACACATCTAATCTTTGATTCAGGATAGTAAAGTCCAACCCAAGGTTTTTGGCAACAACCGTTTCCCATGTTAATGCAGGACTTACCAATCCTGCCGGCGAAACGAAAGGAATAGG
Source organism: uncultured Terrimonas sp. (assembly GCA_964391065.1). Classification (GTDB taxonomy): domain Bacteria; phylum Bacteroidota; class Bacteroidia; order Chitinophagales; family Chitinophagaceae; genus Agriterribacter. The sequence continues at coordinate 5,915 of CAYMKT010000150.1, forward strand.
ACCGCTTGACATGACATAACCAGCGGAACCTGTACCCATTGTTGAAATATATGGATAGTAATCAGGTAATGTTGAATTGGGCAAAAGTATTAATTGATTGCCGAGGGTTCCATAAGATGCACGCAATTTTAAATTGTCGAGCCAGCCCCTTGTACCGTTCATAAATCCTTCCTCCGAAATTCTCCATCCTGCGGATACCGAAGGGAAAAATCCGTACCGGTCATCCTCTGGAAAACGGGAGGTACCATCATATCTGCCATTGGTTTCCAGCAGGTACCTGTCTTTGAACGCATAATTAAACCTGTAAAAGAATCCCTGTATAGCCGCATGATTTTTACCACCCGCTGTTTGCTGGGCGCCCGAAGTGGCATTCACATCGGGTATTGTGGGTGTTATTAAACTTCGGGCAGTTGTCTGTATCCAGGTGTTTCTTCCCCACTCGTTGTTGTAACCCACCATTCCTTTAATAAAATGGTTTTCAAGTTTATCATATGTGTATTCCGCATACGTGTTTAAAACCGTATACTGATTGTAGTCGGATCGATTTCTGATAAAATCATCGGCGCTGAAACCGTTCGTTATCATGGGCGTTGCCAAAAGGTTGGAAGAAACGATATCAACCTTACTGGCCACTTCCTGGCGTTGACGGTTAAAACTATTGTAGGAGAAATCGGCCTGGATTTTTAACCCTTTTACGGGTGTTAAAGTAACACCCTGTGTGAGCCAGATGTCATTATTAACAAAGTTATCGCGTCCGCCCTCTTCAAGATAGGGGAAGAAGTTAGTACCTCCAAAGCCCATTCCTATATACTGCGCATATTGATCATGATCGCCGGGCGTAATATAGTAAGGGAGGTCGGGGAAAGTAATAAGTGCAAGTGGATTCACTCTTGCACTGGAATTGATGTTAACATCCCAGTTATAGAAATAAGGTTTGTCGCTTACCTGGGAATTGAAAATTACTTTCTCACTCACCGCTAACCAGTCGTTGATCTTAATGTCGGCCTTCATCACCGCATTGTATCTTTTAAAATTTTCATTCTTCTCTTTGTTTTTGAGATAGCCATCTTTATTTAATAGTCCAAAAGACGCATAAAAATTCATTTTCTCTGTTGAGCCTGAAATAGACAAATCGTATTGCTGCTGCGGTGCGTAATCAGTGATTAATTTATTTTGATAATCGTTATTTCCGTAATAACGAAAACTGCCATTGTACACCTCCCAGGCATTTTCCTCTGTTGGATTTGCTACCCATTGCCTGGTTTTCTCCACATAGGCATCGTCATATTCAGGCTGGCCGCTGGCATTAACGGAGAGAACATTCCTCATAGTAACAAATTCATAAGGGTCAGTTACAACGTCCATCAGGAAGATCGGTTTGGCCAACGATTGCTCTGTACTGAGTTGAACGTTGATTTTTCCTTTTCCCTTTCCTTTTTTGGTTTCAACCAATATCACACCAAAAGCCGCGCGAGCTCCGTAAATTGCCGAAGCAGCCGCGTCTTTCAATACAGTTACACTGGCGATATCGTCCGGGTTAATCATATTAATCGACATGGGTACGTTGTCTATCAGGATCAATGGCTCACCACCATTAATAGAAGTAAACCCACGAATATTAAACTGCGGAGCTGTTGTGGGGTCACCATTCCGGATGGTTACATTCAGCCCGGGAACTACCCCTTGCAGTCCCTGCCCGGCGTCAACAATGGGGCGGTTTTCCAACCGCTCACTCCCTACGGTACCCACCGCACCGGTGAGGTTTACCTTTTTCTGGGTACCATATCCTACTACCACCACTTCTTCTAAAGAATTGGCGCCTGCTGCCAATACAATACTAAATTCGGATTGATCTGCTACAGCCACTTCCTGGGTTTGATATCCTGTAAAAGAGAATACCAGGATATCTGAAGGGGAGGCGGAGATGGTAAAAGAACCCGCGGCATTTGTAGTGGTACCTTTAACAGAGTTTTTCACCAGCACAGAAACATTGGCCAACGGGCCTCCTGCATTGTCTCTTACGGTACCTGATATAGTGCTCTGCGCAAAACCCAGGACAGGAAAAGACGCAAGCATCATTAAATAGAGCAGAAAAATAATCGGCCTTTTTAAAAGCTGATTATTTGCAGATAATTGTTTGGTCATAACGGCGAGTTTTAGTTATAAAAAA
>CAYMKT010000151.1:0-8078 GCA_964391065.1 uncultured Terrimonas sp.
TGAGCCAGTTTCCTTTTTATGCCAATTTTATTGCTTACGCAGAGCAACAGAATGCTTATCAAAGCGCATGGGAATTTGTAGATCTATAGTAGATAGGGCATTGTTGTTAAATCAACCAAAGCTCAAAAGGATTAAGCATTTACAATAACCCTGCAGCGCTCAATAGGCATTCGTTTCCGCCATCGTCCATACCTGCGATTTTTTTACGGTTACCTTCTCTGCCCCACTAAAAACTTTAATACCTGTACTGCTCTCCAGTTCAGGGTACACCACCTGCGTAACACATTGCCTCCCGTTGGCAAACACTTCTATGATAGAGCGGTCCAGAAAAATATCCAACTGCAATAGCTCATCTTTATTCAGTTCAAATGGCGCTCTTTGCTCGGAAACCTTTTCCGGAAATCCATCCATTGCCGGCGGAAAAATGGCGAAGGCCGGCATGGTTACCGGGGCCCGTACGGATGATTTGATAAAATTCACCACCAGTTCTTTTTTAACCGGGTCATAGCTGATCACCGTTTCTTCCCTGCCATCCGGCGAACAAAATACCTTAACGCCATAGGGAGATTTTGTTCCACCGGCGATGTCAAGCTTTATCTCTACAGATTTTCCACCGCCCTTTAAGGTTTGCTCCTTACCCGGCTGGAGAATGATATTGCTTTCATTGATTTCGTTCAGTCTTAACGCCTTCACCTCTTCGGGCGGGTTGATTTGAAGAATTCCGTTTGGAGAGAGCGACACTACCCGCGGCAAGCTCATCATACCCGACCACCCGTAATCCTTAAAACCGGCTGGTTTTCGTTCCAGTGTCCATCCCCATAAAATGTTTCGTCCTTTATCGTCTGCCAGTTGCTCCGGGGCAAAAAAAGTTCCGCCCGGCCAGTTCATCCGGCCATGACGTTCTATGGAGAACCTGTCGTTGTTAAAGCTGCCAATAAAATACTGCGCGCCTATATTATGACTGATAAAAAGCAACATCGATCGATTGCCGAGAGAAAAGAAATCAGGACAGGAAACATCCTCTGAAGCAAACAACAAGTGTTGGGTACTGTCGAGCAGCGGACCAAGATGCTGCCATTGGTACATGTCTTTTGACTTAAACAAGGCAGGCTTTTCGCCGCCGGATACCTGGTAGTAAGATTCGGCCTTTTTATCGTACCAGCCTTCCGGATCCCACGCCCTGTATTTTCCCACATCGCCCGAACCATCGCCCGCCACCGGTGTTCGCAAAACCGGGTTACCTTCAAATTTCTTCCATACCTTCAAGTCATCATCTAAGGAATAGGCTACCAGGTTCACGGAAGCGCCCTCGCCATGGTACATGATATGCGGAATTCCTTCTTTTGATAAAAAGGCGCCGCCGCTAAAAATGCCTTTTTCCATATCGCCTTCTTTCACGTTAATCATATCGGGGTATAATGTCCAGTGAAAAAGATCAGTGCTCACCGCATGACCCCACACGTGCTCATATTTTCCGTTACGCAGTTTTTGATAGATATACCCCAAATGGTATTTTCCTTTCCAGTATATAGCGCCGTTGGGATCGAATGGCATAGCATGTCCTTCCGGTGCTACAAAATGGTATATCGGCCGGTGCGGGTCCGATTGCATCAGCGATCGCAGGTCGCGGGAACTGTTGATCATGTCTGCGATCTCTTTGTTTTCCGACTGTGCAAGGCAATAACATGATAATAAAACACATGTAAAGGATGTCAAAAAAAATCTCATATACGTTGATTTTACCCGGAATATACATTTTTTGACCACCTGGAGAATCATTGGCTGGTCAAAGAAACCAGTAAGATAGCCCTTTCGTTAATTAACGCTGCGCCTGCCGGTAAAACAATTGTTCCCTTTCCAGGGGGCCGGTGGCGATATATTTTTGAAGGAATTCAATTTGTTCTTCAGTCTTCCTGAGCAGTGATGTTAGTTGCTTCCTTATAGCCTGCGTATCGTACTGGAAATTTTCTACCACCAGTCCCATTTTATCAAGGTTCGACGTGGATTCCGCGATTAACCTCCGGATGGGGGTCAGCATTTGCATCACCTCCGTATCGGGTTTATATGGACTGAACCGGTTATTGCGGTATTGAACGAATGCATTAAAAAGGTCAGTAGCTACGTTTAGCCCATCAACCGCGGTGTTAAACCATTGCATATCCTGCTCTCCCGCAATAATGGCAATATTCATCCGGTTGTACGACTGCCAGAGTGTGATCATGTGGTTATTGGCCCCTGCTCTTTTCATGCGGCGGTCAATGGCCAGGTACTGCTGCAGGCTATCGAGTTGAAGAAAAGCTTGTACTGAATCCCTGTAATGTAAGATGGACTTGCTTTTTACTGCAGTACCATTGTAGTTTACCGGTTTTTCGAGCAATTGCCATAACGGGTCGAAGGGGATATGTGAACGAATGAATATTTCAGGATTCACGAGGTAATACATGAAATGCCCTTTCAATTCGGCATCCCAGGTAGGGTCGCACAAATACCACTCACTGTTAAGGTTTACTGCGCACCAGGCATGCCCGGTACTATTTTTTGAGTGAATACTCCTGGGGTAACCGTAGACGGTATAGGCTGGAACGCCAATTCTTGTTGCGAGTTCGACAAACAAGGCCGCAAAATTTTCGCAAACGCCCTTTCTTCTTCGCAGGGTTGCGGCAATACCTGTTTCGTGATCAACACTGTGGCGGAAGTAATAGGAACTGTCGGTATCGTAACGGATGTTGGTGGTAACCCAACCATACAATGCCAGCAACTGTTCTTTTTGAGTAGCATAACGTGACTGTATATGCGCAGAAAGTGCGGCAGCAGACCGGGTGATAGAATCAGGTATGGCGTGAGTGTAACTATTGAAGCCGGCATGGCTATTCCCGGGCTGCGCTTTCGCAACCGTGCAGCACAGTACAAGGGTTACCAGCAGCAGGCGGCATTTCATGTATTAAAGTTACAATATTTGGTGAAATGGAATCATTCTGCCATTGCGGGGTAATAAAACCTTACAGGTTTTGAAAACCTGTGAGATCTGGAGTCTGTGAAAGCATTAAAAAATATTAAAAAGCTTGAGTACCTTCATACTGCTATGCTGTTGCGCATTCGCCATTATTTTAAATACTTAACTCATTTTCTTATGGGAAAATATCCATTGCCTGTCAGTCATTTCAGTATAGAATGGGGAGGAAGCAATATCGGCTTTACGGAAGTATCGGGGCTCTCCCAGGAAATAGAAGTGATCGACTACCGGGAAGGAAGCTCACTGGTTGCCAGCGCCACCAAAATGCCGGGATTAGTGAAATATTCCAATGTAACATTGAAACGCGGGATCGTGAAGGGCGACAACGATTTTTACAACTGGATAAAAACGGTAAGCCTTAACCAGGTAGAGCGAAGAGATGTGGTCATAAAGCTGCTGGATGAAGCGCACGAACCGGTAAGGGTTTGGAAACTAAAAAACGCCTGGCCCTGTAAGATTTCCTCCTCCGACCTGAGAGCTGACGCCAACGAAGTGGCCATTGAAACCATGGAACTGGCACACGAGGGGCTGGAGATCATATTACCCTGAGTGGTTTCTACAACGTCCGGTCCACTACAACAGCATTTGCTCTGATTCGACAAAATCGACGCCGCTTTCAGCATCTCTACCCATGCCGGCTTTGGTACGGGTTGCCGGCTTCGGAAATTCCTTCCTGGGAATGCCAGCCAGCACCCGTAACGGTATGGTTCCTGCATGTAGCAAAGGATTATTGCCCATTTTATGACGAAAATCATTCAGTTCTGCCACTTATCTCATCTCATCCCCCTATTATCCAGGTTATTTTTGCGAGATACAATCAACAATTTATGGTAATACAGCTTGCGAAAACGAGAACGATCGGCGAGGTGCGGCAGGAGTTTAACAAGACCTACCCGTTCCTGAACATCGAATTCTATAAGTTTCCGCAGGGTAAGCAGGGTGCGGGCATGAAGCAAAAACTAAGTACATTAACCATGCTGAACGATGCCGGTATGCGGGGTGAAGGAGAGATACAGGTTTCCGGGGAAATGACGGTTAAGCAACTGGAACAAATATTTACAGACGACTTTGGTTTATATGCCCAGGTGTCGCGTAAATCGGGAAGCATCTGGCTCGAAACCACGATATCTGACCACTGGACATTAAAACAGCAAAATGATCATGGCAGGGAGTTGTCCGACCCGGTAAAAAAAAATCTGCTGCCCGATGAAACCGACTATGATTAATAAAGCAGGTTTTTCAATTTATCGATATTCGCAACAGTGATTTTTCCCTCTTTGATTTCGATTAGTTTCTCGGCCTTGAAATCGCTCAATGTTCTGATAAGCGACTCTGTAGCAGTGCCTACATAATGCGCGATGTCTTCCCGGGATATTTCGATGGGTTTACCACCGCCGAACTTATCATGTATATCAACCAGCGCTTTGGCCACTCTTTTCCTTAATGAACTATAAGCAAGATTCAGCAGCCGTTCTTCCTTCTCTTTTACGTTTTGGGTAATAATGCGTATGAATTTTGCAGCAATGTTAATGTCGCGGTAAATCATCTGTAAAAAATCTTCCCGGGGAATATGCATGATCTCTGCTTCTTCCAATACTACTGCGGAATCATCATAATTTTTATCTTCTATAAGCGCTGCATATCCCATAAAATCGCCGGCACTGTATAAATCCGTGATATATTCCTTGCCATCGGGGTGCGATTTAACACCCTTAACCTTTCCTTTGGATAAATAATAAAGATACCTTGGCCGCCTGTTCTCCAGGTAGAGGTTTTGTTTTTTGGAATACGATTCCACTTCGTATTGGTCGGCAAGATCCTGTAGCAACCCTGAACCTTTGATATCTTTAATAAACTGGCTTATTCCCTGCTGCGACGCGGTATACTTCTGATCGAGAATCTCCGCCTTTTTCAGCCTGGCTTCAATGGCATTCAGCAATTCGATGTCATCAAATGGCTTGGTGATATAATCATCGGCGCCCATTTCCATGCCCTTGCGAAAATCCGTGCGCTCTGTTTTAGCCGTGAGAAAAATAAAAGGGATATGCTGTGTTTCGGCATTTTTCCGAACCAGGTGCAGTACGCCGTAGCCATCCAGTTCCGGCATCATAATATCACAAACAATAATGGATGGTTTTTCTTTAATGGCAAGATCAACTCCCCGTTTACCATTTTCGGCAGTAAATGTTTTATATCCCGCCAGGTCAAGTATCTCCGCGGTATTTTCCCTGATGTCCTGGTTGTCGTCAATAACAAGAATGGATTTCATTATTGGTGATGATTTACTGGAATGAAAAATGTGATGCTCGTGCCTTCATTTAACTTGCTTTTTACCTGTACGTTTCCGCCCAGCAAGTCAAGATACCTTTTAACAATATGCAAGCCAAGCCCTGTTCCCTGGATGTTGACGGCGTTCCTGCCCCTGAAAAAAGAGGAAAACAAATGTTCCTGGTCTGCGGGTGCAATACCGATGCCCTGGTCGGTTACTGAAATTTTCGCGTTTCCATTTTGGATGCTGCTGTTCACCAATATGCGCATTCCTTCCTCTGAAAATTTAATGGCGTTTGTAGCCAGGTTAATTAATATATTCTTCAATAACTTTTTATCGGAATAAGCAACGCTGTCTCCGGTATGCGTAACAACAAATTCCTGCCCGTTTTTAAGCAAGCCCTTTATTTCTTCCATGGTGTCGCTTATCAACGTTTCGAGGTTCACTTCGTCATAATTCAGCACTATTTTTCCTTCATCCAGTTTACCGAGACTCAGGAAATCTTCAAGAATATCATTCAGGTGTTTTACTGAACCTTTGATCCGGTTAATGTGCTTATTCCTTTTTTCCTGGTCTTCTGCGGAAGTATATTTAGAAAGTAAGGAGGCCGATGAAAGCACGGTACTCAATGGTGTGCGAAATTCATGCGAAGCCATGGAAACAAACCGGCTTTTTATTTCATTCAATTCTCTTTCTTTATCCAAAGCCTCGCTGAGTTCCTGTTGTGATTGCTCCAGTTTCATCAATGCTTCTTTCAGGATCACCGTCCTCTCCTCTACTTTTGCCTCCAGTCCCATGTTGAGTTTTTTGATGTCGCTGGTTACTTTTTCAAGCTCTTGTTGCTGACGCAGCATGTTTCCTTCAATCTGCTTGCGGAAGGTGATATCGATTATAAATGCAATAACAAATAATTCGTTGTGCCGCTGGTAATGGCTCAGGCTTACCTCTACGGGAAAGCTGGAGCCATCCTTTTTACAGGCATACAGGTCTCTTCCGTGACCCATTACGCGGTTTTGCGGCTGCTGGTAAAATTCACCACGAAGCTGTGCATGCTTATGCTGATAACGACCGGGGATTAATACTTCGATAGACTGACCTGTCAATTCACCGGATTTATACTCAAACATCCGTTCGGCAGCCGGGTTTGCAAGCACAATTTTACCCTGAGTGTTGGTAAGAATAATCCCTTCGGTGGCATTCTCAAACAACGATGTCATATGTGCTGCATCAACAATCATAGTTTTCGTTCTTAAATTTCCAGTTTACATCTATCCACAAAAATAGGGAACCGGCAACGATTACCTGAGTGCATTTCAAATTTTCGCAGGCGGGTAGTGATGCCTGCCCGTAGAATCCACTACCGGTCGGTGTCTCACCGGCCGGAAAATTAGGTAAGGAGCGACAATTTGGAATGCACCCATTACTTGCAAACAGCTAATGATAGCCCTTGATTACTTTCCTAAATAAAATCATGTGTCGTGGTTCCTATCAGTCATCGCCCGTCATTTGAAAGTATAAATAGAATGATTTCCCATTTTTCTTGTACCGGCGCCGGTCAGAGACCGGTTGCTTTGTGAGGCACAGATGTCCCTTTGGAACATCTGCGCCAGAAAAATTTCCTCTATCAATGTTTTGAGCATCACGGATCGCCTGGGTAGGCAAGGCAAATTTTGCCATACCTGATCAATTGAATGTGGGTTTATAAGTTCCCGGGTGTTAAGCATTTATTTCAGCGCTTTAAACATTTGGTCAATACATTTTTTCTTCTGCTCTAAGTTAGGATGGACGTATAAATTTAAAGTGGTGCTGATATTGGAATGCCCCAGGATAACACTCACCGTTTTATAATCGCATTTACTTTCTATACACCTTGTAGCAAAGGAATGACGCAAGCCATGAAATTTTAACTGAGGCATATCCAATGCCTGCATAAATTTTTTGTAATAGCTCCGGTAGGTCCTCGGTTCGGTAGGTTTGGCATCGTTGGTCAATACAAAAAAATTACCGTTCATTATTTTTTTTATGGGCTTTAGCATTTTTAATAAGTCGCGGCCCATAGGAATTTCACGGATAGAGTTTTTTGTTTTGGGGGTGTCGAGTATTAACTCTGTCTTGCGGATGCCTGCGTCAATCATATAAATGCGTTGTATCGTGCGGCGAATATGAATGACGCCGTTTTCAATATCGATATCGTCCCATGTAAGGGCGCATATTTCGCCGATCCGCATTCCTGCACTCAGACAGATATAAATACCCAGGTTGCGAAAGGTAAAATGCTCCTGCACATAGTTCATAAGCTTTTTCTGGTGGGCGCGGCTTAATACTTCCATATTCGGCTTTTTATGTTCTGTGGGAAACCGGATATCAAATTGCCGGTGGTCCAGCCATTTGTGCTTAACCCCGAACTTCAACAGCATTTTCAGAACAATTAAAATGTCTTTGACGAATTTCTGGCTAAGCCCTTCTTTCAATTTCTGGAATACGAAAGCTTGCAGTTCCGGTTCTTCCACATTGTATTTACTGCCGAATACAGGCAACAGGTGGTTTTCAATCAACAACATGTAAGCCGAAAAGGTTGATTTTTTTACATACTGCCTCTTGTCGGCTTTCCAAAGGGAGATAATTTCTGCAATTGTTTTTTGTTCAGTCATGATTTTTTGTTTTTAAAATGAAGGAATGATTAAGCTGAACAAATTAGCAGGATTAAGGATTTAATAGGTGAAAGTTCAATGTGGCCTTAGGTTCCAAATTTGAGATTCCCGGGATTTGAGGGGGAGTGGAAAAGGAAGAAGTTGG
>CAYMKT010000152.1:0-7964 GCA_964391065.1 uncultured Terrimonas sp.
TCTTTTTCAGAAGGGCGGGTATGAAAGAAAGCGTAATGGGGCTCGCTGAACAGTTGAAAGCGATGTACTACTAAAAACGGTGTTCATGACAAAATCAATTAAAAACCTGTTATCCGGCTCCAAACCATTTTTTATTTTTTGGTGCATGCTGGCCGCCTTTGGCACTTATTTTTGCATGTACGCCTTCAGGAAACCCTTCAATGCCGGCACTTACGAAGGCTTATCGCTCTGGGGTATTCACTATAAAATAGTGTTGATTATAGCCCAGGTATTTGGTTATATGCTCTCCAAGTTCATTGGTATAAAAGTAATTTCCGAACTAAGGGCCGCCAGCCGTACGCAATTAATTATAGGCCTCATTCTTTTTGCCGAAATCGCATTGTTGTTTTTTGGACTAACCCCATACCCGTATAATTTTATTTTTCTTTTTATGAACGGGTTGCCCTTAGGCATGATATGGGGCATTGTTTTCAGTTACCTTGAAGGCAGAAGATTTACAGAAGTTCTGGCAATGGGGCTGAGTGTTAGTTTGATTGTTTCTTCCGGTATGTTAAAAACCATTTATTTTAATGTACAGGAGTGGCTGCCGGATGTAACAGAATTCTGGATGCCATTTGTGATGGGCTTATTGTTTCTGCCTTTGTTTTTGCTATTTGTGTGGATGTTATCTGTTATTCCCGAACCCAGCGAAGCGGATAAAATGGCACGTGCGCCGCGACTTCCCATGACGAATGAAGATAAGCGGAACGTTTTCCGTAAATATGGGTGGGGCGTATTGGCATTGATTGTCTTGTATACTTTCCTGGCTACGCTTCGCGATTTTCGGGACAATTTTGCAGTTGAAATATGGGAGGAGGTAGACCCCGGGTGGAACAAAAATGTGTTTACTCAAACTGAGGCGATCATAAGTGTGGTGGTATTAATTGTAATTGGGAGCCTTTCCGCTATAAAAGATAATATAAAAGGTTTCTGGGCGGTAAACGGAATTATCGGGCTCGGCTTTCTTATAACCGGAATGGCTACCCTCTTATTTCAGTGGCATAGCATTTCTCCCTTTTCATGGATGATATTATTGGGTACCGGTCTTTTTTTGTCTTATATGCCCATGCAGATTGCGTTGTTTGAAAGAATGATCGGGTATTTCCGGGTAAAAGCAAATGCCGGGTTTTTTGTATACCTGTGCGATTCTATTGGTTATATGGGCAGCGTAGTGTTGTTGCTGTACAAGGAGTTTTTCATGCAGGATGCGAGATGGTCTTTAGTGTTAATGCGGTTTACTTACCTGCAATCTTTGATTTCGATTGTACTCCTTGCGGTGGCTTGTATTTTTTTCTATCGTTCCGCTGTTCGTGTAAAATCCGGCGCTGTACCCATTATCCCCGAAATGAAAAGTGCATTGTGAAAATAAGCAAATATCAAATGTATGTCTAATCAATCTTTACTATTTACGCCTGGTCCTTTAACTACATCGCTAACGGTAAAGCAAGCGATGTTAAAAGACATGGGATCGCGTGATCATGCTTTTATGAATGCTGTAAAAGATATCCGCAACGGTTTGCTCCATTTGGCGCATGTTTCCAAAGGTGAAGGGTATGAGTGTGTGATTATGCAGGGGTCGGGCACGTTTGCCGTGGAAAGTGTGATCAGCAGTGTGGTTGCACAGAAAGATAAATTACTGATCCTGGCCAATGGCGCTTACGGAGAACGGATAGTAAAGATGGCTAAAATCCACCGGTTGGATCACGAAGTCTTGCGGTTTGATGAAGATACCGTTGTAGCGCCGGAAGCGACGGAGCAGGTATTGAAAGATAACCCGCGTATCAGCCATGTTGCCTGTATTCACAGCGAAACCACAACAGGTTTATTTAACCCCATTACTGAAATTGGCGCCGTGTGCAAAAAATATGGCAAAGTGTTTATTGTAGATGCCATGAGCAGCTTTGGCGGGGTGGAAATGGATATGAAAGCGATGCATATCGATTTCCTGGTTTCCTCCTCCAACAAATGCATAGAGGGAGTGCCGGGTTTTGCATTTGCACTGTGCCTGCGCAGCGAACTGGAAAAAGCTAAGGGACAGGCGCGCAGCCTGAGCCTTGATTTATACGAACAATGGGCCGGACTGGAAGCCAATGGGCAATTTCGTTTTACGCCGCCCACCTTAAGCATCATGGCTTTTGCCCAGGCAATGAAGGAACTGGACGAGGAAGGGGGAATTGCTGCAAGGGAAAGAAGATATAAAACCAATAAACAAATACTTGATGAAGGAATGACGGCGCTTGGTTTTAAGTTCTATATTAATTCCGAAATACAAGGACATATTATCACTTCCTTTTTATACCCCGACGACCCGGCTTTTAATTTTGAGCAGTTTTACCGGAAGCTAAATGAAAGAGGGTTTGTTATTTATCCCGGTAAGCTAAGTAAAGCGGATGCATTCCGTATCGGCAATATCGGACAGATTTTTCCGGATGATGTAAAAGCGCTGCTCGCGGCTATTGAAGAAGTGCTCAAAGAAGATAAAGTGGCTGTATAAAAAGAAAATTCTTTTTTGCCGGCAAACAAAATTACAAACTACCGAAAGCCATATCTTTAGGCAAAGTTTAATTGATAATGGAATATCCGCTTCGCAGTAAGGGTTGGTTTGGAAAAAAGGGGAAAGACGGTTTTATATACCGCGCCTGGATGAAAAACCAGGGTATTCCCTCTTATGAATTTGACGGCAAGCCGGTTATTGGTATTTGCAATACCTGGTCGGAACTTACCCCCTGCAATGCTCATTTCAGGGAACTGGCCGAATCTGTAAAAAGAGGCGTTTCCGAAGCCGGTGGTTTTCCTGTAGAGTTTCCGGTAATGTCGCTGGGCGAAACATTAATCAAGCCTACGGCTATGCTTTACCGTAACCTTGCCAGTATGGATGTGGAAGAGTCTATCCGGGCTAACCCTGTAGATGGTGTGGTGTTGCTTTGCGGTTGCGATAAAACCACTCCTTCGCTGGTGATGGGCGCCTGCAGTGTAAACATTCCTGCCATTGTTGTGTCGGGAGGGCCGATGCTCACGGGAAAGTATAAAGGCAATAATATTGGCACAAGCGATATCTGGCGTTTCAGCGAATCGGTACGCACAGGCAAAATGTCGCAGGAGGAACTTACTGTTGCGGAAGCCTGTATGAGCCGCAGCCGCGGCCACTGCGCGGTAATGGGTACCGCCTCTACGATGGCCTGTATGGTAGAATCATTAGGATTGTCCCTGCCCAATAATGCCGCCATTCCCGCTGCCGACTCCCGGAGAAAAGTATTGGCCCAGCTATCGGGCTTGCGTATAGTGGAAATGGTGAAGGAAAACCTGGTATTAACGGATATCCTCACCCGCGAAGCATTCATCAACGCTATAAAAGTAAATTCGGCCATTGGTGGCTCAACCAACTTTGTATTGCACCTGCTGGCTATTGCGGGAAGAGTTGGGGTAGAACTTTCGATTGAAGATTTCGACATTTATTCCGAAGGCGTTCCACTCATTGCTAATCTGCAGCCTTCGGGCGCTCATTTTATGGAGGACTTGTATTATGCTGGCGGCTTGCCTGCTGTAATGAAGGAGATAGATTCTATATTGCATAGAGATTGCATCACGGTAAGCGGAAAAGCTATCGCTGATAATTATGAAGATGCTGAGTGTTATAACAGGGACGTAATAGCTACCAGTGCTATGCCTTTCAATAAAGTATCCGGTATTGTGGTTTTGAAGGGTAATATTTGCGAAGAAGGGGCTGTGTTAAAACCATCGGCTGCCAGCGCGCATTTATTGCAGCATACGGGAAAGGCGGTGGTATTTGAAGATATCGAAGATTACAAAAAAAGAATTGATGATCCCGAATTGGATATTGATGCAGATAGTATAATGGTGCTTAAAAATGTAGGGCCAAGGGGCTACCCTGGCATGCCCGAAGTGGGTAATATGGGACTACCGAAGAAGCTCCTCGAAAAAGGTGTTACGGATATGGTCCGTATTTCGGATGGACGGATGAGTGGAACCGGGTTTGGTACGGTGGTGCTGCATGTTTCGCCCGAAGCGGCCGCGGGAGGTAACTTTGCTTTGATCCGCGACGGAGATATGATTACACTTGACGTTAAGAACAGAACGCTGTATGCCGATATAACAGAAGAAGAGCTGGCAGGGAGAAGGGAAAACCTGGGCCGGCAACCTTCGCGCTACAAACGGGGTTATGTGCATATGTACCTCGAGCATGTAGAACAGGCGCACCTTGGAGCTGATTTTGATTTTCTGAGAGGTTCATCCGGGAGCGAAGTAACAAGGGATTCACACTAACCCGTTAGCCTATCTGATTAAACGCGGGTACAAATTTCAATCGATAATTGAACATGTCATTTCAGTCAAACACGTTTAAGGACCAGGTAGCGATTGTAACAGGCGCCGGTCAGGGCATAGGCTTTGAAATTGCCCGGCAATTGTGTGCCGGAGGAGCATCAGTTGTACTGAACGATATAGATGAAACTTTGGCCGGTAACGCTGCTGCTGCAATGGTTAAGGATGGATATTCCTGTATTCCTTTTGCAGGAGACGTGTCGTCTCCGGATTTTATCGCGGCGATGGTAAATGCCGCGGTAACGCAGTTTGGCAAACTTACCATTGCCATAGCCAATGCGGGCATTACCCTGTTTGGCGATTTCCTGGAATATCCTGCTGAATCATTATATAAAGTGATGCAGTTGAACCTGGGTGGAAGTTTTTTGCTGGCCCAGGCAACGTCTAAACAAATTATCAAACAGGGTTCGGGAGGAAGTATATTATTTATGTCGTCGGTCACCGGACACCAGGCGCATAAAAACCTTGCGGCCTATGGCATGACCAAAGCTGCCCTGGAAATGCTGGCAAAAAACCTGGTGGTTGAATTGTCTGAATATCAAATTTCAGTGAACGCCATAGCGCCCGGCGCCACCATAACCGAACGTACAACCGATGACAAAGATTATATTCCCACATGGAGCCGCATTACACCAATGGGCAGGCCTGCTGCTGTTGAAGATATTGCCAACGCTGCACTATTTCTGGTGTCACCTTTATCAAGGCATATCACCGGGCAAAGTCTCGTAGTGGATGGTGGCTGGACCTCTGTTAGTCCTTCGCCGTACTAGCGTAGGATCAATCTTCCAGTTTTAAAACGGCTAAAAAGGCTTCCTGCGGCACTTCCACATTTCCAATCTGCCGCATCCGTTTCTTACCTTCTTTTTGTTTCTCCAGCAATTTTCGTTTGCGGCTGATATCGCCACCATAACATTTGGCGGTAACATCCTTTCGCATAGCTGAGATATTTTCCCTGGCTAATATTTTAGCGCCGATGGCCGCTTGTATAGCAATCTGGAACTGCTGGCGGGGAACCAGTTCTTTTAGTTTTTCACAAAGTTTTCTGCCAAAATCCTGCCCTTTACTGCGGTGTATCAGGGCGCTTAACGCATCCACTTTATCGGAGTTCAGCAGGATGTCCATTTTTACGATATCCGCTTCCCGGTAACCTATCGGATGATAATCGAAAGAGGCATATCCCCGGGTTTGACTTTTTAATTTGTCGTAAAAATCAAATACAATTTCGGTAAGGGGCATTTCAAATACTAACTCTACTCTTGTAGTGGTTAAGTAGCTTTGATTCACCAGCATGCCTCTTTTGCCTAAGCAGAGCGTCATAATATTGCCGATATATTCCGGCTTGGTAATGATCTGCGCTTTAATAAAAGGCTCTTCAATACGTTCGGTTTTTACAGGGTCGGGAAATTCGGTAGGATTATTTACAATTATCTTTTCTCCCCTGGTGGTGTAGGCAATAAAACTTACGTTGGGTACAGTAGTAATTACCGTTTGGTTAAACTCCCTTTCCAAACGCTCCTGGATAATTTCCATGTGCAGCAATCCTAAAAAGCCGCAACGAAAACCAAATCCAAGCGCCTGCGATGTTTCCAGCTCAAAAGTAAGGGATGCATCATTTAACTGCAGTTTATCCATACAGTCGCGCAATTCCTCAAACTCATCCGTATTGATGGGGAAGATGCCTGCGAACACCATGGGCTTCACTTCCTGGAAGCCTTTGATGATTTCCTGCGTTGGATTAACAGATGTGGTAATGGTATCGCCTACTTTTACCTCTTTGGCATTTTTGATGCCTGTAATAATATAACCCACGTCGCCGCATTTCACTTCAGCCTTTTCGGTCATCTTTAATTTCAGAATACCCACTTCATCGGCTTCGTATTCCTGGTTGGTAGACACAAACTTCACCTGGTCGCCTTTTTTGATCGACCCGTTTAATATGCGGTAGTACACGATAATACCCCTGAAACTATTAAATACACTGTCAAAGATCAGCGCCTGCAAAGGAGCAACGGGATTGCCTTTGGGAGGCGGTATTCTGTTTACAATCGCATCCAGCACGCCGTCAATACCAATGCCGGTGCGGCCGCTGGCCAGTAATATGTCCTCCGGTTTGCACCCGATCAACTCTATGATCTGATCTTTTACTTCCTCAATCATGGCGCCGTCCATGTCTATTTTATTAATAACCGGAATAATCTCCAGGTCATTATCAATAGCCAGGTATAAGTTGCTGATGGTTTGCGCCTGTATACCCTGCGTGGCATCCACCAAAAGCAATGCGCCTTCGCAGGCCGCCAATGCCCGGCTCACTTCATAACTGAAATCCACATGTCCCGGAGTATCTATCAGGTTCAGCGTATATTGCTGGTTATCGGTATGCTTGTAATCAATCTGGATAGCATGGCTTTTAATCGTAATTCCTTTTTCCCGCTCCAGGTCCATGTCATCCAGTACCTGGTCCATCATTTCCCGCTCACTGATGGTATTGGTAACCTGCAAAAGGCGGTCGGCCAAAGTACTTTTGCCATGGTCTATATGTGCTATTATACAAAAATTCCGGATATGCTTCATGTGTGCTGCTCCTTTAAAGCGTTGCTTCTTTATTCATTTTTGAACGGGCAAAGGTAAGTGTTTTGCACCTCAAATGAAGCAGGAGTTTAAGCCTCAATCAAAACCAGTTATTTGTTGTTATTTGATTCAATTACCACGCGGGCAGAAAATCCATCTTTTATATTTGTCCTATAATTTGAATTGATCATGCTTATTTACAACCCCAAGGATTGGTTTAGTATTGTTTTTCAATTTCATAAGTCGGATACTATTCGTAAACTATTTCCTTTAATGCTGCTTATTGGCGTCTATTCCGGACTCGTAGCTTTCTGGGAGATGGAATATTTGAAATTGTCGAGCAACAGTTGGTTAAAGAACATGCCCATTATGCATACTATTTTGGGTTTTGTTATTTCCTTGCTCCTTGTTTTCAGAACCAATACCGCCTACGACCGCTGGTGGGAGGGACGAAAATTATGGGGAAGCCTCATGAATAACAGCCGCAACCTGGCGATAAAGCTCGACACGATGCTTCACCAGGATGAATCCGGTGTCAGAAAGTTCTATGCCAGGATGATTCCTCTTTATGCAGACGCATTAGCAAAGCACCTTCAACTGGAGGGTACCCGTTTTATGCTGGATGAAAAAGCGCATCCTGAGCTTACCGAAGTTGATTTGAAAAAGCATGTGCCGAACCAGATCGCTACCTTATTGATTAAGCAGGTTAATCTTTTGTATATGCAGCAAAAAATTTCAGGCGATCAATTGATCGTATTAAATGCAGAGTTGTCTTCTTTCACAGATATATGCGGAGCTTGTGAAAGAATAAAAAACACGCCCATACCTTATTCTTACAGCGCCTTTATTAAGAAATTCATTTTTATTTATGTAATGACTTTACCCTTTGGATATGTTTTTTCGTTGGGATATTATGTTGCACCCATAGTAATGTTCATATTTTACGTGTTAGCCAGTCTTGAATTGATTGCCGAAGAGATTGAGGAACCATTTGGTAAAGACAATAACGATTTACC
>CAYMKT010000153.1:0-7948 GCA_964391065.1 uncultured Terrimonas sp.
AAAGTGGAGACCAGCGACCACTCAAAAAACGGGGCGTAACTGAAAAGCCAAACGAGTAAGAACATAAAACCCCTAAAAAATGAAAAAAAACCTAGCAGAATTTATCGGCACATTCTGGCTTGTATTTGGTGGCTGTGGCAGCGCATTGTTGGCTGCAGGATTCCCGGAGGTGGGAATTGGTTTTGTTGGAGTGTCTTTAGCTTTTGGTTTAACTGTTTTAACGATCGCCTATTCTTTCGGGCACATTTCAGGCGCTCACCTTAACCCGGCGGTTACTGTTGGTTTATGGATTGGTGGCCGCATCAGTTCAAAAGAAGTCTTTCCCTACATTATTGCGCAGGTGTTGGGTGGAATTGCAGCGGCCTGCTGTTTATATATTATCGTAACCGGAAACGGTTCTTCCATCGGTACATTTGCTGCCAATGGTTATGGCGAACATTCGCCCGGCAAATACAGCATGGTGGCGGCGATAGCTTCTGAATTTATTATGACATTCATGTTTTTGCTTATAATCCTGGGTGCAACCGATGAGAAAGCGCCAAAAGGCTTTGCAGGTATTGCCATTGGGCTGGCATTAACCTTAATTCACCTGGTAAGCATTCCCGTGACCAACACTTCGGTTAACCCTGCCAGGAGCATCAGCCAGGCTTTATTTGTGGGCGACTGGGCATTGTCCCAGCTTTGGCTCTTTATCGTTATTCCAATAGTGGGTGCGGCCTTTGCGGGCATCGTATACAAATATTTTAAAACTACCTGATCGGGTTGATTAACATTTCCCAATAGTATATTTTCTTTGAATTAATAGTATAGAGAGATGGCTGCCATCTCTCTATTTTTTTGGTATACCCAGGTCGGAGTCAGAAGATAGAACAAGAGGGAAAATTAATCCACCATAAACCTCGCTTTATTGAATGAAACATTTCTTCCTGTTAATGCTGTTGCCTTCCCTGGTACTTCCCCTGTGGCTGTTTTCTCAATCTTCACAAAAACAAACTTTTTATGTTGCATTGAATGGTAATGACCAATGGAGCGGCATGTTGCCGGCGCCTGGTAAAAATAATACCGACGGTCCGTTCAAAACTTTCGAAAGAGCCGTATTGAAAATAGAAGAATTAAAGAGAAACGGGGAGATGGAGCATGGAATGGAGATCATCATTCGCGGCGGCGCCTATCCCATACAAAAAACCATTTTCCTCACTGCTAAGCATAGCGGCAATGCGAATGCTCCCGTGGTGTGGAAAAATTATCCGGGCGAAAAAGTGCAGTTGGTTGGGGGAAAAGAAATAAATGGATTTCACGCCATTACCGATAGCAGCGCAATGAAGAGGATAAACCGCGCATATCAAAAACAAATTCTTGAAGTGGAATTGAAAGCGCTTGGTATTCATGATTTCGGAACCATCACCAACCGGGGAAGACCTGGCTTGGAGCTTTTTTTCAATGATAAAAAAATGGAGCTGGCCAGGTGGCCGAATGAGGGCTGGGCAAAAATTGCAGATGTGCCTCAAAGTGGTGAATTGGTCAACAAAGGCGAATTGCCGCATATGCGTTTCGGGCTGCCGGTGGGCAGGCATTATGGAAGATTTACCTATGATGGAGAACGGCAGAACAGTTGGTCGCACGTGGAAGATATTTTTTTGCATGGCTATTGGGTATGGGACTGGTTCGATGAATTTTTACAGGTACAGTCCATTGATACCAATACCAAAGAAATTTTTATAAAGCCTCCGCATTCGCGTTACGGCTACTGCAAAGAACAAAGGTACTATGCGGTAAATGTATTGGAAGAGCTTGATCAGCCCGGCGAATGGTATCTCGACCGTTCAAGCGGGCTGCTGTTCTTTTGGCCGCCGCAATCCTTATCCGCCGGTAAAGCATTCGTATCCTTACTCGATGCCCCAATGATGCAGTTGGATAGTACGGAAAATATAAGGGTGGAGGGGTTGTCATTTGCATTTTCACGCGGGCACGGAATGGTGATTACAGGCGGGAGAAACAACAATGTGGCGGGATGCAGTTTTAATAACCTTGGCGATGTGGCGGTAAAGTTGGAAGCCGGGGAGAAGAATGGGATATCCTCCTGCGATATGTATGATATTGCGGCAGGTGGCGTACTACTCAATGGCGGCGATCGCAAAACACTTAGCTTCGCGGGCAACTTTGTGGTGAATTGCCATATCCATCATTTTTCACAATGGATCCGTACTTATCAATCTGCCATTACCATCTCCGGTGTGGGTAACTATGCATCACACAATGTCATTCACGACGCACCGGGTTGCGGCATTTTGCTCACCGGCAATGAACATATCATTGAATACAACGAACTCTATAACCTCGCCCTCGAAACCGGTGACGTGGGTGCTTTTTATATGGGGCGCGACTGGACGGAAAGAGGAAACATGATCCGGTATAACTATTTCCACGATTTAAAGGGACCGGGAGTACACGATGTAAACGCAGTATATCTCGATGATTGGGCCAGCGGTACCACCGTAACCGGCAATATCTTTTCGGAATGCGCAAGAGGGATAATGATTGGCGGCGGGCGCGACAATATCGTTGACAATAATATTTTCATTGGATGCAAACCCGCCGTACATGTAGATTCCAGGGGATTGGGCTGGGCAAAATATTATTTCGACGGAACCACCAATACCTTATTCGACAGAATGGATGCGATGAATTATAAGGAACCACCTTATTCAACAAAATACCCGGCATTGCTTTCCCTTTACCAGGATGAGCCTGCTGTAGCTAAGCATAATATCATAACCCGCAATATTTCATTGATGGGAAGGTGGCTGGATTTGCATGATGGATTAAATCTTGATATGGTGTTAAGTGAGAACAACATCATTGCAAAACCGGAAAAAGCCTTTAAGAATGAGGGCGATTATATCATCAATGAAAACCCGGGGATATATGATTATAAAAAGGCGGATTTCCGGCTAAAGCCACGGGCCCTGCAATATGGTTTTAAACCTATTCCCTACGATCAAATAGGATTGCAAAAAGATCGGTTTAGAGCAGATCCACCTAAAACTTTCAGCACAAAATGAAAATCGCTTTCTTAACCATTACCGCTTTGTTTTTTGCATGCAACAGTATGGCGCAACGCCCTGCCCAAAATCCAATGTCGCAAAAACGATATACTCCCAGAAAGCTGGGGTACAAACTGGTTTGGAAAGATGACTTTAAAGGAAATCAATTAAATCCACAAAAATGGGCAGTAAGGGGCATTGGGAAGCGGGCGATAGCCTATGTTTCAGAAGATGCAGTTAAGGTGGAGGATGGTTATCTGAAGTTATATGCTATGAAGAAAGGCGACAGTTTACTGGGAAGCGCCGTGGGTACGCAGGGGCTTTTCATGAGCAAGTATGGTTATTACGAATGCCGGGCCCAGCTTCAAAAATCACCCGGTGTATGGGCAGCCTTTTGGATTCAATCCACCGAAATTGCTAAGGGAGAAGACCCGGCGACATTTGGTGCGGAGATTGATATTATGGAGTTTTTCAAAAAGCTGGGTACCGATATTGTTTCGCACAATGTGCATTGGGCTTATGGCCCCAACCAGCGCACAACGCATGGTATGCAAAGCTACCTCAAGGGTGTGAGTGAAGGCTTTCATACATTTGGACTGGAATGGGAACCCCACAAATACACTTTTTATATTGATGGCTATAAATTTTATGAAGTAACGGAAGGCATATCCAACATTGAAGAATACCTGATATTGAGCATGGAATATCCGTCTAAGAAAGAAGAAATAGAGAACACGGTTTTCCCGGATGTTTTTATTGTTGATTACGTAAAAGTGTACCGGAAAAAGGAGCGGTAGTAAACCTAAAATACAATGCTCACGGCAATGAGTAACCGGCATCAATATCATTTTGTTTATCACTCCCTGTTTGCAACAGTATTATTGTGTTGTACTATTTTTTATAGTGGATGTAAACAAAACCGGCAGTCAGCATCTGTCGACGGACTGCGCGTTCCCGAAGGGTATACGATTGAACCGGCGGTGAGTCCGGGCCTGGTAGCTTACCCCATGTTTGCCACATTCGACAACCAGGGCCGGCTTTTCGTGGTAGAGTCCAGCGGAAAAACCACATCTACGGAAGATGTGCTGAAAAATCCCACCTTTCGCATCCTCATGCTGGAAGATGCAGACGGCGACGGTGTTTTTGAAAAGAGCAAAACATTTGCCGACCATATTCCTTACCCAATGGGCAGTACTTTTTACCAGGGCAGCTTGTATGTGTCTGCTCCGCCTGACATTTTACGGTTTACAGATTCAGATGGCGATGGTAAAGCTGAAAAAAAGGAAGTGATACTCAGCGGCTGGGTATTGCATCATAATGCGGCTACTTTAAGCGGACCTTTCCAGGGACCCGACGGGTGGTTTTATTTTGCAGATGCCCGCCGCGGGTTTGATATCAAAACCAAAGAAGGACATTCCCTAACGGGGAAGGGTGCCCGAATATGGCGCTGCCGGCCGGATGGCTCAGGGCTGGAGCCGGTAGCAGGCGGTGGGTTCGATAACGCGGTTGAATTGATTTTTATGCCTTCGGGAGAAACGATTGGAACGATGACCTATTTCACCGATCCCAAAGATGGGTTTCGTGATGCGCTCATGCATTGGGTGGAGGGCGGCGTTTATCCTAAACCCAACTCTGTTATTGAAGAAGATCATCTCAAATTAACCGGCGACCTGATGCCTGTAATGACCAAACTGGCCCGGGTGTCGCATGCAGGTTTAATGCGGTATCGCGGATCGGCATTGGGCGATGAATATCGGGGGAACCTGTTTAGCGCGCAGTTTAACACAGGGCGCATCATGCGGCATATTATTACACCGGAAGCTGCCTCATTTAAAACGGTGGATGAACCTTTTGTGCAATCCGATAGTGCCGACATCCATCCCACGGATATACTTGAAGATGCTGATGGCAGTTTGCTGATGGTGAACACAGGTGGTTGGTTTATTGCCGGGTGCCCGCTGTCTGTGGTGGCTAAAACCAATGTGCTGGGCGGCATCTATCGCATCCGTAAAAAGGGAGCTGGAATTATTGAGGATCCCTGGGGAAAGCAATTGAATTTTAAAGCCATGCCGGCGCCTGATCTTATTCAGTATATGATGGATGACCGGCCCTTTGTACGCGACAATGCAATAGAACAAATGGTGGCAACCGGTGACCCGGCTGTTGAAGCATTACAAAAAGCGATACCCCGGTTTAAAGATGAAAATAAACGGGCAGCAGCCATTTTCGCTCTTTCCCGGATAAATACTGCGTCTGCGAAAGAAGGTGTGCGTCAGGCATTGGATGATGAAAGTGTTATAGTTCGTACGGCAGCAGCCCGGGCAGCAGGACTGGCAAAAGATAAGGCGTCGATTGGTAAACTAATGGATATGGTGCAGAAGGATGAGGCTCCTGCCCGCCGCCAGGCTGCCACAGCACTGGGCCAACTTCGGGCGGAACAAGCTATACCTTCGCTTCTGCATGCATCCAAAAATGCAGATGACCGGTTTGTGGAACATGCCATCATTTATGCATTGATTACGATTGGCAAAGCGGGTCCTTTGCAAGCGGCGTTACACGACACATCGGTTAATATGCGCAGGGCAGCATTGATTGCACTTGACCAGATGGATGGCTCGCCACTACAGAAGCATCAACTGGTACCATTCCTGGATGATAAAAACAATGTGCTCCGGAATGCAGGTATATGGGTTGCGCTGCATCATCCGGACTGGAGTGATGTGGCGGTGAATTTTCTTGCAACGCAATTGGGCGCCGGTTTGCCGGAAGAACAACTTTCAGCCCTACGCGAAATGATGGTGGCTTTTAGCGGTAACAGCCGGTTGCAAAATGTAATCGGCAACCAGTTAAACGATAGAGCAACACCGGCCGCAAAGAAGATGTTTTTAATGGATGTCATTGGCGCCGGTAATATCAAGGAATTGCCTGCTGCCTGGTTGAACCCCCTCAGTAGTCTGTTGAAGGGAGAGGATAATCAACTGCGTTCTGCTGTATTAAATTTAATTGAATCGCGTAGCATTAGTTCATTGAATAGAGAGCTGGATCAAATCATCAATAACCCTGGATTGCCTGCAGCTTTCAGGCTCAGGGCCTTCAGCGCAAGCATAAAATCTGCACCCAATCTCTCCGATATCCAATTTCAGTTGCTTTTGAAATGGCTTGACCCCGGGGAGGAATCGTCCGTCCGGCAATCAGCGGTTCGGGTGCTCACACAATGCCATCTAAGTGATGCACAATTGCTCACCTTAGCCAAAGAACAGGTGGCGCAGGCCGATGCTTTTTTACTGCCCGGATTGATCAGTGCTTTTGAGAAAAGTAAAAATGAAGAAGTGGGGAAAGCGCTGGTGCTGGCGTTGCAAACTTCCACAGATCGCCTGGAAAATCTGTCGGTGCAGGATATGCGAAAATTATTCAGCGCCTATCCTTCACCGGTACAGGAACTGGCTGAGCCGGTTATAAAGAAAATGCAGGACCAGCAGGCCGGCAGGTTGCTGCAACTGGAGCAGTTGGAAGCCTCGCTGAAAAGAGGCGACGTGGGTGAGGGGCGGAAGCTTTTCTTTGGGAAAGCCACCTGTTTCACCTGTCATGCGGTAAGTTCCGAAGGAGGAAACTTTGGACCGGACCTTACCAATATCGGCGAGATCAGATCCCGGCACGATTTATTGGAAGCTATTGTATATCCCAATGCCAGTTTTGCACGGGAGCATGAAACTTCAA
Organism: uncultured Terrimonas sp.; assembly: GCA_964391065.1. GTDB lineage: Bacteria > Bacteroidota > Bacteroidia > Chitinophagales > Chitinophagaceae > Agriterribacter. Next base: position 6,762 of record CAYMKT010000153.1, read on the forward strand.
AAGTGATCACCAAAACAAACACCTACACGGGCATTATCAGGGAACAGCAACCAGAAGCTATACTGCTGGCAACAGGTCCCGGCGCTACGGTGCGTATTCCGCGTAGCGAAATAACTTCCATTGAACTGCAAACGGTTTCTATGATGCCGCCGGGGCTTGATAAAATACTCACCAACCAGGAAACGGCCGACCTTATGGCATTCCTGGTATCGCTGCCCGATGGATTAGGTCAAATAAAAAGTCATTAATCAAATCGTGTATGAGAATCCCGCTGATTTTTTTTCCGCTGATTATTTCGCTGCTGCTGGAGTTGCCGGGTACAGAAAAACTGCAAGGCGCCGCATACCGGCCCGGCAGCCCCGGGAACGGAACAGGCGATACCATTCCTTTGTTCAACGGGAAAAACCTTGATGGCTGGTATACTTTTATTAAAGACCGGGGGCGCAATATCGATCCCCGAAAAGTATTTACGACTGGCAATGGGCTTATACGTATATCTGGCGAAGAATGGGGTTGTATTACTACAAATGATGAATACGAAAATTATACCCTTGTCCTGGAATTTAAATGGGGACAAAAAACCTGGGAACCCCGCCTGCAAAATGCGAGAGATAACGGCATACTGATACACTCTGTTGGTGATGATGGCGGTTACAACGGCACCTGGATGCACGGCATCGAATGCCAGATTATAGAAGGAGGAACGGGCGATTTACTGGTGGTGGGAGATAAAACTGAAAAATATGCTATTACCTGCCCGGTGGCGGCTGAAAAGCAGGGCGGCTCCTATCTTTTTGAACCCGGTGGCAAACTCGTTACCATTCATGGTGGGCGCATTAATTGGTATGGCCGCGACCCGGAATGGAAGGATACCATAGGATTCAGGGGAGCAGCAGACGTGGAGAATCTTCCGGGTGAATGGAACCGTATGGAAATATTCGCCAGAGGAGATGATATTAAGATAAAGCTGAATGGAGTATTGGTAAACTACGCAACAAATGTGAGGCCTGCAAAAGGACGCATACAACTGCAGTCGGAAGGCGCCGAAATGTTCGTGAGGAGGATTGATCTTGTGGTATTAAACGGTAAATAGGGGTAACGTGTTGTGGTATGCATTAGATGCAAAGCCCCTAATCAGCCTATGCAGCAGGTCTGGCACGTTGGCAGGCACACACAGACCGGCAGTT
>CAYMKT010000154.1:0-7864 GCA_964391065.1 uncultured Terrimonas sp.
AAACTTTTGACCTGGTTAAATACGGGTTCATTTGATTTTTCCGTAATAATACCATGCTCCAATACCAGTCTGAATGATTCCTTAAGCTTCGCTTCAGCGTCCACTTTTAAATGGTTCACGCTGTCCCGGATTTGATCAACGGTTAAACCGCCCTGGTAAAATGGATTCAGCACGCTCATTACGTTATTCGCTATATCAATATAAATATCATGCTGTTTGCCAGCCAATTGGTAGTCGAGAAACACTTCTTTTAAACCGGGGCTGCTTTGTCCGGCAGCAGCATAAAAAAAGCTGAAGGCTTCTTTATCCAGCAGCGCAAGCTGGTTTGCCTGGTCTTTTATTTCTGCTTCGAGAATCCCGATAACCTTGTCGCAATCTTTCAGTTCATGCTTTGCTCCATCAAAATCGAAGCTTTTTGTATCGATCTGCCGTTCTTTGATTGCTTTTATCAAACCCAGGTCGCTTTCATTGCTTTTAAGGGAAGCATGCAATTGGCCATTGGTATCAGTAAATATCTCATCAAATTTTTTTTCGTGCCGGGCGCTAACGATTGCCTGTATGTTCCAACCGGCCGCATCAATAAAACGTTTATCATAAAACCCCTTGTAAACAGTTGGTAACGTATAAGCGTCTCTTTCCTTTATCCGGCAGGCTTCAAAATATTCACTATCGTATACCTCCGGCGTTGTTTCCAGTTTAACAGATTCGTACAGATTTGCCGTGAGTGTTTCCTGGAGCTTTTGCCCGTTATCAAAAACCAGCCACGCCTTGCGCTCATCTGCAACACAATTAATCCCTATTTTGTCAAGGTGTGCTTTTCGTTCTTCCAAAGTCGGATGACTTGCCCATTGATTTTTATAATTGATCCTCGACCTGGAAAAAGAGGCTATAAAATGATAAGAAACTTCAGGCAGTCCTTCCTTTTCGGGTAATTGATACTCTTCAGCCAAAGAACGAAACACCGTAAGCTGGTTATCAAAAATATTCCTGGCTATTTTGTTTTGTTTAAGCCACTCATTGGCCTTATTGATTGCAGAATCGTAGCAGTTTTGCGCTATTTCAACCCGGCTCAATCCCGCAACCAGGTTATTCCCTCCGGCAACAGTTGCTGCCACTGTGTCGGCATGAAATTCCATCTCTCGGCTTAATCCCAGGTAGCTTTTATTAATAAGTTTATACATCCCTCTCAATATCCATTGAATACCTCTTGCGATGTACACCGTGATATGCGCAAAAATGCTGAGATACCCATTTAATCTTCCCCAGGAATTCAAAAAGCCGGTATAGCCTGTATTATCATACAGCATGTTAAAAATAACGCGGTTTACATTGTAAGTAAAACTGCCCAACTTCATGCTCCGCTGGCTGAAATGACCAAACTCATGGGCCATCACCGCTTTAAATTCGCTGAGGTTAATACTATTCACAAGTCCTAATCCAATTTCCAGGTTTTTACGTACAGGCAAAAACATACTCCAGAAACTGGAATGATAAAACACGCATGCATTAACATCGGGCGACACAAATATTTTTTTAGGAAAAGGGGTGTGCGTTTCCCTGGTTAATTCCCGGATAAAGGCAAACAACCGGGGCTGATCATCCTCAAATATTTCAACGCGTGCCGGGTTTTCGTCCCGCGACACAGCAAAGATAAATTTAAGAAGAAAATAAATAACGGAAACGCCTACCCCAGCCAGTCCAAGTGCCAGGATAACAGAAAGAAATGAAGGGTGTAAAATGATGATGCTAAAACTCCCATACAAGCAAAACGCAGCCAAAACAAACGCAGCCAGTACCAATGCCACATATACCATAAAAAAAAGCGCGATAGAAACAACAGCTTTTATTACCTGCTTTTTAAATGACGCGGAGGGTAACGTGATGCTTTGGGTAAAGCCCGAAGGGGCCGCGGGGTACATAACCGTATTCATAGATAAGCTCAGTTTAGGGTAACGCAACATAAGAAAAAAATGCAATAATAAAAACTCATGTTAAGATTTTGCGGTATGGTAAACGCGTGACAAAACATTAGGCGTCATACCTGCCGGAGATCAATAACATTAATGAAAATATTGCTCCATTTGATACCCTGTTCCTGCCATAAGCAATCAAAACACATACCCGCGAATATTACACAAGTATTACTTATCTCGATGAACAAACAGGCGCCATCCTAAATGCACTTGAAAAATGGGGCAAGATGAATAATACATTTATATTCTTTACGTCCGGTCATGGGCTGACTGTTGGAAGACATGGTTTACCCTGAAAACAAAATTTGTTCGAGCACAGTGTAAAACCACCATTGATTATTGCAGGGCCGGGCACCCCAAAAACAAAATCGTTGATGCCGCTGTTTAGAGGTAACATTATCAAATATCAATTGAAATGAGAAACAGTCTCCCGGGAACCTTAAATCGCACCTATTATAATCATACAATATAGTCCCTGCAAATAACCGGGCTCATCTTTTAACCCGTGCACTGCCCCGGAAAATGCAACCCACAGGTTCAAAACCGCCATTATCTTAGCATATGCGGTTACCTCATATCAATTTAAGAGAAAATAAGCTGCTTTTATACAGGCGGAAGCTTTCGATAAAACAACCGTTTAGAGCGGCGGGTGCGCGTAATTTTCCGGGTGGATGGGGAAAATACATGTGTAATCGGTCGATTAACAAATGTGGATGGCATTGTAACGCACTCCGTTATACATACGATGACATCATGTGAATCCGGCGCTAAGGGTATGCTCTTAGCGGGCTAATATCGTAGTTTTCCAGTGATGTAGAGAACGGATGACGTATCAATAATATAAAGGACTATTTCGCAGGAACCCGAACTGTGGTTTCTTTGTGTAACAAATCCAGTGAAACAAACCAATATCAGAATCCAGTATCCGAATCCAAGTTAACGTCCAGTAATCCTGTTAAAGATCAAGAATCCAGTATCAAAATCCAATAGTCCGGTTCATCCAGTTATCCTATTGAAGATCCAAATCCAATGTCAAAGTCCAATATCCTGGTTAATCCATGAACCCGTTGAAGATCCACATCCTGTAAAAGACCATGCTAAAGATGATTCAACACCTATCCAATCCTAAGTAAAGACTGCAATGCCAATTTAACCGTCCGTTCAAATCATTGCAAATTGTAAGCGCAACAGAAAATGGCGTAGCGTTCAATCGCTACAAATTAAACTGATCCCTTCACAACCTTAATTAATTCACATTTTCTGTTGCTTTTTTTAATTTCTTCCCCAAACCAGGAGCTTCTTTAAACAAATAGAGTCATTGATCAATAGCTTCACACAGCATACGATTGTGCAGGTGCATTTTCGTATCGAAGTTTTCTATGCCTGTGTGGTAAATATGCAAAATGGTAAGATCTTAAATACATCAACCACTCAAGGCTGTACTACTTCCCCTTCAAGGTCGTAATCGTAGGCTTTTGAAATTTTTACATGAACGAATTCACCGATGTTGAGCTTTTGATTGGAGGAAATAATGACTTCATTATCTACTTCTACAGAATCAAATTCCGTTCTTCCTAAATACCGGCCGGCTTCTTTTCTATCAACCAGCACTTTAAAGGTATTACCAATTTTCTCCTGATTTTTCTCATAGCTGATCTCCTGCTGTACCTCCATTACTTCCTGTGCACGGCGTTCTTTTTCTTCGTGGGGAACATCGTCCTGCAATAGATGGGCAGTAGTGCCTTCCTCATGGGAATAGGTAAAAATGCCCACCCTGTCGAAGCGGTGCTGCAGCAAGAAAGATTTCATGTCTTCTACATCCTCCTGCGTTTCGCCCGGAAATCCGGAAATTAATGTGGTGCGCAAACAAATGCCCGGAATTTTATGCCTGATTTCTCCTATCAATTCATTCATTTCTGCTTTAGTAATCTGTCGCCGCATCGCCTTCAACATCTTGTCGCTGCTGTGCTGTAAAGGCATATCCAAATAATTACAGATATTGGACCGTTCCTTCATGACATCAATAATATCCAAAGGAAATTTAGAAGGATAGGCATAGTGCAGGCGGATCCATTCCAGCCCTTTTACATCTGCCAGTGCATGTAATAACCGCGGTAGCTCTCTTTTTTTATAAATATCGAGTCCGTAATAAGTGAGTTCCTGGGCAATAAGCATTATCTCCTTAACACCCCTGCGAACCAATGCTTCGGCTTCGGCAACCAGTTGGTCGATCGGTTTACTCAGGTGTTGTCCGCGCATCAGTGGAATGGCACAAAAAGAACAGGTGCGGTTGCAGCCCTCAGATATTTTCATATATGCGTAATGACTGGGCGTACTCAATAACCGTTCGCCAATCAATTCCGCCTTATAATCTGCCTCAAATTTTTTTAAGATCAGTGGCAATTCCATTGTGCCAAACCATGCATCCACCTCCGGAATTTCTTCTTCCAGGCTTTGCCGGTAACGCTCGCTTAAGCAGCCGGTAACATATACTTTATCTAATCGCCCGCGCTTTTTGAGTTCCACATGGTCCAGGATAGTATTAACCGATTCTTCCTTAGCCTTGTCGATAAAACCACAGGTATTGATTACTACAATATTGTGATCGCTTTTTTTGCTTTCATGCACTACATTAATATCATTGGCCTTCAGTTGGCCACTTAACACCTCACTATCTACCACGTTTTTGCTGCAGCCTAAAGTAATGATGTTCACCTTGTCTTTCCGGAGTGATCTTGTCTTCATACGAGCGGCGAAATTACACAATCCTGGCTGTACTGTTGTAAGGTTATCCAGATACCGAATTTCAAATCATAAGCTAAGAGACTAATAGAAAATTCCGCTCTTAAAAAAGAACGGTCAGACCTAAGTATCAACAGCTTCTATAATAACATGGTTTATCGGTTCGCAAAGGAGGTTACAACACCATCAAAAAGCCACCCGAAATCAATATAAAGCCCGATCCTGGAAATTTGAGCGGCTGGCCAATTAAGATATTTAATCACATTATACTTTTTGAAATATTTTAATATTATTATATTATAGTATTATATTCCAAAATTATTATAACTTTAAAGGATTTAATTCCCTTAATATGATATATAGGTTGCTGCAGCGCTCCATTGAAAAGCGTCTCCATAAAGGCAAGGCTTTGCTTTTGTTCGGAGCAAGGCAAACGGGCAAATCTACCCTTGCCGATAGTCTTCTTACTGCTCAAAAGCAAGACTGGCTAACCCTGAATGGAGATGATGCTGATGTAAGAGAAGCATTGACAAATACCACAGCCACTAAGCTAAAGGCAATAATTGGCAGCAAGAAAATCCTGCTTGTCGATGAAGCACAGCGAATCACAAATATCGGACTCACGCTTAAGTTAATTACAGATCAACTTAAAGATGTACAGGTTATTGCTACGGGATCATCCTCCTTTGAACTATCAAGCCAGGTTAATGAATCCCTCACCGGTCGTAAATACGAATTCATGCTTTATCCTGTAAGCTTTGAAGAAATGGTGAACCATCATGGATTATTAGAGGAAAAGCGTCTAATTGAACACAGAATGGTATATGGCTATTACCCCGAAATTGTAACCCATCCCGGAGAAGAACAGGAAAGGTTAAAGCTTCTCGCAGGCAGCTATCTCTACAAAGACCTGCTCATGCTTGACCAAATTAAGAAACCCGCCCTGCTTGAAAAGTTACTCAATGCGCTGGCCTTACAAGTGGGCAGCGAAGTTAATTATTCTGAGATCGGGCAGTTAGTAAACAGCGACAGAAAGACTGTAGAGAAATATATCAATCTATTAGAAAAAGCATTCGTTATTTTCCAGCTTCCTGCTTATTCAGGCAATGTCCGAAACGAAATTAAAAAAGGGAAAAAGGTTTATTTCTACGATTGTGGCATCAGGAATGCTATCATTAACAACTTCAAGCCTTTGAGCACACGCACTGATGCAGGTGCGCTATGGGAGAACTTTATCATTGTGGAACGTATAAAATATTTGCGATACAAAGAACAGTACACCACGCATTACTTCTGGCGCACCACCCAACAACAGGAAATTGACCTGATTGAAGATCATGACGGTGTACTTAGTGCTTTCGAGTTTAAATGGAGTAAAAACGCAAAAGCGAGAATACCGCTCACTTTTACTGAAAACTATCCCGGTTCAAAAACAGCAATTATTTCTCCGGAAAACATTGAAAGCATAACTACGTCAATTTAGTATGAGTGAGTGAACTCTGAAATGTAATTTATTGTCCGTACCTGGTTACGTGCACCCTGCTAATTCGGATATTGCGCCAGTCTGAAGCCACCGCTGTCATCTTTATAATCCTGCTTTACATTATTGCGGGTAGAAGTTTTGCAGTTCATTTCCTGGGTGAACCAGGAGCCCCCCCTCCTTACCCGTCCGGCCCCGGAATCAGGGCCCACCGGGCTATATTTCTCCCCAAGCTCATAATAATTCTTATTGTACCAGTCCTGGCACCACTCCCATACGTTTCCGCTCATGTCGTATAAGTCCAGTTCGTTAGGCAGTTTTTCGCCCACAGGATGCGGCATCCTGCCACTATTACCGGTATACCAGCCCAGCGCATCCAGGTTATCGCCACCACTGTATCTGTAACCTTTGCCGTCTTTGCCTCCTTTTGCCGCAAACTCCCATTCCGCTTCCGTGGGCAACGTATATTTTTTGCCTGTGAGCAGGTTGAGAATTTTTATAAATTGCTGGGCATCATCCCAACTTACCTTATCTATCGGGCATTGATCGCAACCCTGAAATTCGCTCGGATTATTACCCATAATGGCTACCCATTGATGTTGGGTTACCGGGTACCTGCTCATAGCAAACCCATCTACAATCACCTCATGCGCCGGTTTTTCGTCTGCCTCGCCCGCATTATTACCCATTACAAACTTACCGCCCGTTACCCACACCAGGTTATTTTGGATACTATCTAAAAATTCACGGCTTACCACGGGTAGTTCTATTTCTCCTTTTTTCTTCTTTTTCTTTTTTTTCTTGCTATTCCCCTCCTGCGCCACAAGCACATTTACAAAGACGAGTATGAATCCCAGCAACAATGCGTATTTTAAAACAGATTTCATGCAAAACAATTATGTGGCTTCAAATATAGAAAAAAGGAAGGGAGGATATTTTAAATTTGAAGTTTTTGATTTTAGATAGTGGATAAGGAGCTTAGGTATCAGGTATTAGGTATCAGGTATTAGGTATCAGGTATTAGGTATTAGGTATCAGGTATCAGGTATTAGGTCCAAAGCTCCTGTGAGTAGAAGCCTATCGCTTTACTGCCGATTTCCAGGAGCTTGTTTAGAAAATCCTGTTCCAACTGTTTTTGACCTGTCACCCGCTCCAATTCAGCTACCTGTTGCAGCAACGCCTGTGTTTTTGTTGCTTCACTTTCCATTTGTACACAGGTGTGTTGGACACCTCATATAGGTCACACAACTGCTTTATGCTGATACATTTCTCTATAAATCTTTTACCTTCGCTTTCTTGACAACTTCCGAAAAAGTGCGCTATTGATGAATCTCTAATTTTGTCTTTGCTATCATTTAAGTTGACGGGTTTTTTTCAACCTATTTTACGCATAGACAGTAATAGATAACAGTGTTGAGGCATCAGGATATTGGCTCCCGGCGGATAGCCGGTTGTGTCATTTGTAAGCAATCCGTTGGCAATGCAGCTTCACAGCCTTCGGCCTTGTAATAATCATTGGCTTTAAAATCATTAATTATGCAGAGAGCTCCGATGCTCAAGAGACTGGATATAGAAACGCAATGGGACATCATTATAGTAGGCGGAGGGGCCACAGGTTTGGGTGCTGCCGTAGATGCTTCGTCGAGAGGATATAAAACATTACTGCTTG
>CAYMKT010000155.1:0-7833 GCA_964391065.1 uncultured Terrimonas sp.
AGAATTGATGTAGTTGAATAAAACACAAACGATGTTGTCATTTAATAGCTTACACTCTTAAAAATGCAGGCATTTAAAAGCAAGCGGCTCGTTTGCGTAACAGAAAATGACGGGAGATTTATGCTTTGGGAGGAGGAGGAATTAATTCTCCGTAATAAGCGATATATTTACCTGAACCGGCTGAGCCATAGTGCTCCAATTCCGGTGCATTGAATCCATGAAATGCTAAACTTTCGTGGAGATATTCGGATAATGTAGTATTACTGCATTTCTCCTCATTAAAGCCAGAGAATGGATTTGAACTGTCGTCCATTGAATCATTAACAGCATGAGACATGCTCTTTGCGTTAAGTTCCTGCTGAACGGCTAAAATAAATGGAGTACTTACAGTAAGCCATAACAGTGTAAAGATCATAAACACTGCCGACGTATAATGTTTTGGCTTATATGTTGTATTATTCCGGTTCATCAGGCGATCAAAGATAATAAATTACCTGAAATATAAAATAGTATCTAAGAATGTTAACTAATGATTAATAGAATTGCAAAAAATAGCCGGTTCGTTCACGGACTGGCTGGCCAGTGTTCGCGGAATCAGCTTTTTCATGTAGGTTTGCGCTTAAACTGTTGATAGTGAAATTCAGATCGGTTCTATTGCTCACATTTGCCATACTTGTTATTGACCAGGCGTTTAAGATTTGGATAAAGACAAATTTTTACCTCGGAGAAGAAAAGCTTATTATCGGTTCATGGTTCCGGCTGCATTTCATCGAAAATGAAGGAATGGCCTATGGTTGGAAACTGGGTGGCGAATGGGGTAAAATAATGCTTACCCTGTTCAGGCTGTTTGCCGTGGGATTTGGTACGTATTATATCCGGCACATCATTAAGGAAGGCTATCATAAAGGTTTTATTATTTGCGCTACATTAATATATGCAGGCGCTATAGGAAACCTTATAGACAGCATGTTTTATGGATTAATATTTGAAAATAGCGGCGATATATTCAATCCCCGTCTGTCTGTCATCTTCCCTGAAAAAGGGTATGCCGGATTTTTGCATGGGCGTGTGGTTGACATGCTTTATTTCCCAATCATCAGAGATGCCCACTTCCCGGATTGGGTACCTTTTTGGGGAGGGGAAGATTTTGAGTTTTTCAGACCTGTATTTAACATAGCAGATGCGTCTATTTCGATAGGCGTTATAACAATTCTCTTGTTTCAAAAGCGGTTTTTTGAACGAAAAAAGAAAGAAATGCACCCAACGGTAGAGACCAGTACTCCCGTAAATGACGAGGTGCAGGTATCGTGATGCCTGCCCAATCGCAGATAATTGTGATGCAGATGTTTAAGTTCATACTCCATATTGTAACACTTTCAGTTCTTTTTGCCTCCTGCTCAAAGGAATACAGCCAGGAAAGATTGCCTGGCGTTAACCCGCCGCTCGGCAACGACTGTTCAATGACTACCGTAACACCTTTTGATTCAGCTTCCGGCAGAGGCTACGGATCATTTCATGTTACGCTGGACGCCGGTAACCGCACTCAAAAAGTGCAGTTGTACGACAGCGCTTCCGGAACGGTAGATTATTATGCCACTTTTACCTATGTCAACGATACCATACGGATCGGTACAAATGAATTTTTTGTACTGGATGCCAGCGGGCGGATAAGGGAATATCAAACGCTTGAAAATCCTTCTGACGCCAATTCTGAACGCTATAAGTATACTTACGAATACGCCCCCAGCGGACACCTTTACCATAAATACTGGTATTTGCTGTCGCGAAATCCCAATGAGCCGCTTTTTGCATATACCTATGAATGGGTTAATGACAACCTTGCACGTGTGGAGGTGAGGGAAGCTTCAGGCGACAAAAGAATGGCATTACAGGCTGAGCTTGTTTACGCCAGCGACAAAACCGTAAAAAACTACCTTTATTGTTTCCCGGAAGCCAATGAACTTGCCCCTTATATACTATCGGTAAATGTGGGCAAAAAATCAAGGAACCTGCTTCAGCGCATTGTAGTTAAGCTTTATGATGCTGGCGGAAATGCTTTAAATACTTACAATACAGAATATAAAGATTATAAGTTTTCGTCTGATGATTATATTACAGAAGTATATGCGTCGGGTGATATTGTAGATGGGTTGCCTATTGTTACAGGACTTACAAAATTTAATTACTACTGTAAATAACACAGGCTGTTGGATCGTTTCATAAAAAAGCCCTCCTGCAAAGGAGGGTTTTTTGTTTACAAAGTAGTTGAGAGGTTGTGAAATCAATCAACACACTTTTTTGGGGTATGGATTAATCGGCCATGGAGTTACCATGGCCACTGGGTACGATTAAAATGCAGGTTTTATAATATCCTGCCTTTGATGGGTTAGGGAATAAGAATATGAATGAATTGGCGATTGCATGTTCGGGAACTTTAACGCAGGAACAATACAAATTATTCTTTGTGTTTTTTGGCTTTAGCCTTTTATATTATTGTACAAAAAACATAATTTAAATAAGTGCTTCATTTTCCACATTTTGCAATAAGCATGTTTCGCAAGCCCGGATGTTTATCAAATGATAATTTCAATTTTTCCCGTTTATCCCAATTCTGCCAACATAACTACTGATCCTTTAATTGCGGTTTTGCATTTATTATTCAAACAACCAAATACTAAATCTTATTCAAAGTCCGTTAATAAAAGACTTTTACAAAAATCAATATGGCCGCTTTACAATATTAATCATCGTCTTTTTTCTCATGTTGTAGTTGGTTTAAAGCAAAAGGCATCTCCCAGTGAGATGCCTTATTGCTTTAAGTGCGTTTTAAAGTAATTGCCACCGTAATATTCCCTGAACTCAAAAATCAGGGTCAGCCAAAACCAGTGTGCATTCGAACTACGCTTATCCGCTAATTGATGTTCCCCACCATTTTGCCAGGCTGAACCCACTCGTCAAATTGCTCCGCCGTTACGTAACCTAACTTCACGGCCATGGCCTTGAGCGTAGTGCCTTCCTTGTGAGCCTTTTGGGCAATTTCGGCCGCCTTATAATACCCTATTTGCGTATTCAGCGACGTTACCAACATCAGGGAATTGTTTACATGCTTCTTAATATTAGCTTCAATTGGCGCTATACCGGCAGCGCAGCGATCATTAAAGCTTACACACCCGTCGCCAATCAATCTTGCGCTATGCAAAAAGTTATAGATCATAACAGGCTTAAATACATTCAGTTCAAAATGCCCCGTGGCTCCTCCTATACTAATGGCCACATCATTTCCCATCACCTGTGCAGCAATCATGGTCAGCGCCTCGCATTGTGTGGGGTTAACCTTACCGGGCATGATAGAAGATCCGGGCTCATTATCAGGAATCAGAATTTCGCCTATGCCACTGCGTGGACCAGATGAAAGCATCCGGATATCATTCGCAATTTTCATGAGACTTACCGCAGCGGTTTTTAATGCGCCATGCGACTCTACTATCGCATCATGCGCAGCCAATGCTTCAAATTTGTTTTCCGCAGTTTTGAAAGGCAGTCCTGTTAAGCGGGCAATATGCCCTGCCACATTTTCGGCATAGCCCGGCGGAGTATTGATGCCGGTGCCTACAGCCGTTCCACCTAAAGCAAGTTCGCCCAGGTGCGGTAAGCTATTTCTAATAGCCCTTAATGCATGATCTAACTGAGAAACGTAACCGCTAAATTCCTGGCCCAGGGTTAAGGGCGTTGCATCCATAAAGTGGGTGCGCCCTATTTTTACGATATGCATGAACGCTTTGCTTTTAGCAGACAGCGTATCCCGTAGTTTTTCGATGCCAGGCAGGGTAACTTCTTTTAAAATTTTGTAGGCAGCAATATGCATGGCTGTAGGGAAGGTGTCATTACTGGATTGTGATTTATTGACGTCGTCATTTGGATGCAGTATTTTTTCCTTATCAGCAAGACTCCCTCCGTTGATTACATGACCGCGATAGGCTATCACCTCATTCACATTCATATTACTTTGGGTACCGCTACCCGTTTGCCACACTACTAAGGGAAAGTAATCATCCAATTTATTTTCGATGATCTCATCGCAGGCTTTGCCGATAAGTGCTGCTTTCTCCTCCGTTAACACTCCCGCCTCGAAGTTTGTAATGGCTGCTGCTTTTTTTAAATAGGCGAAGGCGTTAATAATTTCCTTCGGCATCCTGTTAATGTCCTGTGCAATCTTAAAATTATCAATGCTTCGTTGAGTTTGCGCTCCGTAATAGGCATTGGCGGGAACCTTTACTTCTCCCATTGTGTCTTTTTCGATCCTGTAGTCCATAGTTTCTTAAAATATTTTATAAAATCAATACGCCGGTATACCAGTGTAAACTGATGCGGGGTACAAAACTACAAGTTTACTGTTTATTCCACCAGTTGCATTATTTTAGCTGTAAGATGCTTCTGACATGTTCAGAAAACCTGTGCTCTCTTTTACCCGTCCATTAAACCCAACTGCACTTTATTAAATAAGCGTCCATGCAAAAAACTGAATTTGATGCTGTAGTTGTAGGATCCGGGCCAAACGGATTGGCAGCCGCTATTACTTTGCAACAAGCGGGACTTGCTGTGTTACTCCTGGAGGCGGCAGATAGCATTGGTGGTGGCTTACGCTCAACAGAATGTACCCTTCCGGGATATCTACATGACGTTTGTTCGGCCATTCATCCCATGGCGGTAAGTTCCCCTTTTTTTAACAGCCTGCCGCTTGAAAAGCACGGCTATTCGTACATATATCCTCCCTATGCAGCGGCTCACCCTTTTGATACTGGCAGAGCGGCAATCTTAAAATCCTCACCAGAAGAAACGGCAGCCTTACTGGGAGAAGATAAGGACAGGTACCTGAAATTAATGAAGCCCGTGCTGGAGGCTTGGCCGCTTATAGCAAGGGATGTGCTGGGACCATTATCCATTCCCCGGCATCCGCTATTGATGGCACAGTTTGGACTGAAGGCTCTTTCGGCTGCCACACAGTTGAGCAAAAGGTTTACCACAACAGAAGCCCGTGGGTTATGGGCGGGTATGGCAGCCCATTCCATTCAACCGCTAACCCATCTCACTACCTCTGCCATAGGGCTGGTGTTAATGGCTGCCGGGCATCTCAAAGGCTGGCCCATTGCCAAAGGCGGATCACAATCCATCGCCAATGCGCTTGCTTCTTATTTTATTTCGTTAGGGGGTAAAATCGAAACCGGGTTTGCCGTTCATTCTTTACAGCAACTACCGGCTTCGCGTGCTGTTTTGTTTGATATCACTCCGCAGCAGTTACTGCGGATAGCGGGACACAGATTCTCCCCGTTATATAAATGGCAATTGCAAAAATACAGGTACGGTATGGGTGTATTTAAGGTGGATTGGGCACTTGATGCACCAATCCCTTTCACCAACCCGGGCTGCCGTGCGGCCGGTACCGTGCATATTGGTAATACACTGGAAGAAATAACCGCCTCCGAACAATTGACCTGGAATGGCGCACATCCTGAAAAACCGTTTGTACTGCTGGCACAGCAAAGTTTATTTGATCCCTCGCGGGCGCCGGAAGGAAAGCATACCGCGTGGGCCTATTGCCATGTACCGAACGGCTCTGTGAAAAACATGACAGAAGCCATTGAACAGCAGGTAGAGCGTTTTGCTCCCGGCTTCCGGGAACGCATACTCGCCAGGCATGTAATGAATACAGCCCAACTGGAAACTTACAATACTAATTATATAGGCGGTGATATTAATGGGGGTGTAATAGACATCAGGCAGCTATTTACGAGGCCGGCTTTGCGCTTTTCGCCCTACCGAACCTCGGCAAAAGGCCTCTATATCTGTTCTTCTTCTACTCCGCCGGGCGGTGGGGTACATGGTATGTGCGGTTATCATGCAGCAAAGCGGGCATTAAAGGATGTATTCAAAATCAAGCTCCCTTAAAGTGTGGTTTTCTTTTCTCAAGAAACGCTGCTGCACCCTCTTTTGCATCCGCCGTATCAAAAAGGCTTCCAAAAGTATTCATCTCCATTTCATAGCCGTTTTTATTCTCATCAAAAACGGCATTGGCCGCATTTATACAACCGGCTATCGCTAACGGGGCTTTAGTGTTGATTAATTCGAGAACAGATTTCGCTCTGCCCAAAAGTTCTTCCGGTGGCACTACTTCGTTCACCAGCCCGTATTGCAGAGCGGTTGAAGCATCAATCATATCACCTGTCAGCAACAACTGCATAGCGCGCCCCTTACCTATCAACTGCGTTAACCGCTGGGTGCCTCCATAGCCAGGAGTAAATCCGAGATTTACTTCCGGCTGGCCGAATTTTGCATTATCGCTGGCAATACGAAAATGGCAGGCCATCGCCAATTCACATCCCCCGCCTAAGGCAAAGCCGTTAACGGCAGCAATAATGGGTTTAGGGGCGTTTTCGATTTTATTGAAAACCAATGATTGGCCTTTTTCGGCAAGCGCTTTACCTCCCTTAGCATCAAGTGCACTAAATTCACTAATGTCTGCACCTGCAACGAATGCTTTAGCGCCGGATCCGGTTATAATTGCAGACTTAATTTCGGAGTTATTATATATATCTTCAATTGCGGCGCCAAGCTCTTCAATCACTGTCGTATTCAACGCGTTCATTTTTTCGGGACGGTTGACTGTGATAGTAAGAATATTATTCTGAAACGACAATAAGAGTGTTTGCATAGCCGCCTTTTTTTATACTTAAAATAAAAAAGTTGAAGTTTTGGGTATACCTGCCATAAACGTTCGTACAGGGGTCGTTATTTATCCAGCTAAATAACCAACAGACTAAACCTCCCAGGAATGTATAGCCAGTATAGGGAGGCTGCTTTGGTAGGCTAATTTTTTAGTATTGGAACTTTTAAATAAACTTCTCAGGAATGAATGTTTGCGAGGTACCGTAATAATGGCATCTGCTTTATGTTCTTCGGCAAACGCGTCTACCGCCTCTGTAAACCCTTCATCCAGCACAAAGAAATAATCAGGATTGTAGGGCTTTAGAAGTTGTTCGAGCTTCGCTTTTTCCTTCTTATCTTCATCGGGCACTGCTGAATCTTCGATGTTCACATGCACCACATATAATCGCGGCTGAAGCATGTCCAAAAATTTCTTTAGTGGCTTTATAGGTGTACTTCCTGCCACATCTTTAAGATCGGAAGTAAAAATCACGTTCTCTATTTTCTTATACTTCGCGGCTCCCGGAATGATAAGAACAGGACAAATATCTTTGCTGATCACATTTAATGTGTTGCTGCCAATAATAAGCTGCTCCAGCCTGCTGCTCCCGGTGATCCCCATTACCACGAGATCTATGCCATTGCGTTTCACATAATTTTCGAGATTGTTGACTAACACTCCTTCCTCAGCAACAACATCCACCGGAACAGTAGTTGAGCTTCCCAATTCTGCTTTTAGATTATTTAATGCGATCATCGCCACGTTTTTTCTTACTTCCGGATCAATCAACAGTGGCGTACCGTCTGAGCCTGCTACAATAGTATCGTACACATAGTAAAGGGAAAGTGAAGCCGCTGCAATATCTGCCGCTAATTGTATTGCATATTTTGCAGCATTTACAGATGATTCAGAAAAATCTACGGCAGCAATGATTTTTTTCATGTTTGTTTTTTGTTTTAGTCGCCATACAGGTTGCGGGGCGGTTATGCAATTCGCGAGTACAATGATCCCGCTCAGTGATAAGCGTGGTTCATGGTTAATTTCATATGGTTAACGATTACATGGACAAATCATCCAAAAGCTATTTCTAAAATAATATGCTTTGAAGGTACGAAATCCCTATTTGCTCA
>CAYMKT010000156.1:0-7822 GCA_964391065.1 uncultured Terrimonas sp.
TTTTCTGAAGCGGTACCAATAACCACCCTGTCGGGTTTCATAAAGTCATCTACAGCCACTCCCTCGCGCAAAAACTCCGGATTTGATATTACGTCAAACGCACCGCTATCGCCGCCATCTTCCCCGCTGGTAATGATACCGCCGGAGCTTTTTATTATTTCCTGTTCCACTTTTTCGGCCGTTCCAACCGGAACAGTGCTTTTGTCTACAATAACCTTATACTGCCCGGGCTTCATTAATTTACCCAGGTCTTTGGCAACTCCCAATATATATTTAAGATCTGCCGAGCCGTCTTCGCCCGGAGGCGTGGGAAGCGCTAAAAAAATCACTTCAGCATCCTTTATTCCATCGGCCAGGTTAGTGGTGAAATGCAGACGCTCTTCTTTCAGGTTGCGCAGAAAAATCTTCTCCAGCCCGGGTTCGTAAATCGTGATTTCGCCACCCATTAATTTTTTAACCTTATGCTCATCAATATCAATGCAGGTTACCGTATTTCCCGTTTCGGAAAAACAAGTTCCGGTAACCAAACCAACATATCCTGTTCCTATTACAGCAATTTTCATTTAATCTCTCAATTTATTTGTTAACGTATTCTAATACTTTCGAAGTAATCCAATTCAGTTGTTCTTCGTCTAGTTCCGTGTGCATCGGCAGGGAAATCACTCTTTCGGTTAACCAATCCGTTACCGGCAATTGATATTCGCTGCCACCAAAGGCCTCGAACATTTTTTGTTTATGAGCGGGTACGGGATAATATATCATGGAAGGAATATGGTGTTTAGCCAGGTATTCATTCAACCCCTGCCTGTCTACACCATTTAATATGAGTGTATACTGATGAAACACATGATGAGTATAGTCCGCTGTAAAAGGAGTGGTAATTTTAGGCTGGTCTGCAAATGCTTTATTATAGTATCCGGCTGCCTGCTGTCTTGCCGCTATGTAATCATCCAGTTTTTTAAGTTTAATATTCAGCACAGCGGCCTGTAAGGTATCCAGCCGGGAATTGCATCCTACCATTTCATGATAGTAACGAACTTTTTGACCATGATTAACGATCATTTTCAACCGATCGGCAAGCACATCATCATCGGTAAATATGGCTCCACCATCGCCATAGCAGCCAAGATTTTTAGAAGGAAAGAAAGAGGTACAGCCAATGGTTCCAATGGTACCCGACTTTTTTGTTACACCATTGTCAAAAGTGTAATCGCATCCGATAGCCTGGGCATTATCCTCAATAACATAAAGATTATGCCTTTCAGCAATCTGCATGATCGATTCCATATGAGCCGACTGTCCATATAAATGAACGGGAACAATAGCCCGGGTTTTAGGTGTAATGGCGGATTCAATGGCTTCGGGTGAAATACAAAAAGTTTTCGGATCTACCTCAACAAAAACCGGTTTCAACCGCAGCAAGGCAATTACTTCTGTAGTGGCAATAAATGTAAAAGAGGGAGTAATGATTTCGTCGCCCGGTTGCAGATCCAGCGCCATCAACGCAATCTGAAGCGCATCTGTGCCATTTGCGCAGGGTATGATATGTTTGGAACCCAAATAAGAACCAAGATTTTGTGCAAAATCCTGCACCGGTTTTCCATTGATAAACGCACCACTATCCAAAACCTCATGAATAGCCATGTCAACATCTGCCTTGATGTGTTCATATTGTTGCTTCAGATCTACCATTTGAACAGGACGCATATAACCCTCCTTTTTATAAATGGGTGCAAAAATAGTAAAATATGCATAGGATAAGCAATAGGCACTAATTTTGTATCATATTTTAATCCTTATAAAAGTGATCATAACATTTTACAATCTATTTATTTCTATTTATGGATTTGGCATCAAACTGGCGTCTCTATGGAATCCCAAAGCAAGGAAATGGGTGAATGGCCGAAAAAACTTTTTTGAAGCGCTTGCAAGGGCTGCTAAAAATTTGCCAAATGATAATGCCACTACCATATGGATGCACTGTGCGTCTTTAGGAGAGTTTGAACAGGGCAGACCTGTTTTAGAGAAATTGAGGGCGCATTATCCCCAATCAAAAGTAATTGTTACCTTCTTTTCTCCATCGGGCTATGAAATTAGAAAGGGCTACAAAGGCGCAGACCTGGTATGCTATCTGCCTCCGGATACCCGGATCAATGCTGAAAAATTTATCGGGCATATTCAACCCACCCTGGTTCTATGGGTGAAGTATGATTTCTGGCTGCATCATTTACAGGAATTAAAACGGCAAAAAATTCCAACCCTCCTCATTTCCGGCTTATTTAGAAACAAGAACTTTTTCTACCAATCCTACCAAAGAAAATGGCTTCATTGCTTTACCCATTTTTTTGTTCAAACACCTGAATCCGCAAAAAACCTCGAAGTGCTGGGTTTCAGGCAAAACGTAACGGTTTCGGGAGATACCCGTTTTGACAGGGTAATTGAAATCGCCCAAACTTTTGAGCATATTGAGCCAGTGGCTGCTTTTTGCTCCGGACATAAAGTGCTGGTTGCCGGAAGTACATGGACTGAAGATGAAGAAGAATTGACCCATTATGTGAGAGTAAACCCGGCCATGAGATTTATTATTGCCCCCCATGAAGTTGATGAAGAGAACATCAAAGATCTTCAAAAAGAATTTCCAAACTCCATTTTGTTTTCTCAATTGCAATCAAATGAGTTATTCCATCATTCTGCTCAAGCTCAGTTTCAATCGGAACCCGATAAAGCAATTAATACCTTAATCATCGACAATATTGGTATGCTTTCAAGATTATACCGGTATGCCGACATCGCGTATGTGGGTGGTGGATTCGGGGATTCGGGGCTTCACAATATCCTGGAGGCGGCGGTATATGGCAGGCCGGTTTTTTTTGGACCGGTATACGAAAATCATTTTGAAGCTATGGAACTGGAAGATGCAGGAGGAGCCGTTAGCGTTGAAAATGCGCTGGAATTGGAAAGGGAGCTCAATATTTTATGGAATAATGAAAGTTTATTAAAAGAAAGAGGGGAAGCTGCAAAACAATACATTTACGGTAATGCAGGCGCTACGAAGAAAATAGCAGACTACATTTACAAGAACCGTCTCCTCACCAATTGATCAAATTGCTTCACAGCAGGATGTTCTTCCTTCCACCCTAATTTCAACTTCAACTCCCGTAATATCCAGAATTCTGCTTCAGGGTAAATAGTGAAATGATTGATGGTTTTGAGCGACCGCTCATACATCGGTTCATCGCCCCGAAAAAGCTCGGTAATAAAGGTATACCTGTCGTTTATGCCAATGGCTTTTTTAATGTCCTTCAGCGGCTCTTCCTTCAACTTTTCGCCTAATTCCTTTTTCTTTACATTCAACCTCTCATTCAGTGAAAGCTCAGTTGTACCCATAACTTCATTAAGCTCCTTTGCCTTCGGTTGATGCGCCAAAGTAGGCACGTCCTCCAGCACATTAAACTTCGAACCGGCGCCATCCTTTTCCCTGGGCATATCCCTGTTTTTTGCAGGCGTCACAACATCGGCATCGAAGTCGTCAAAAATAATCTGCGTTTGCTTGGCGGGCTTAGCTTCCGTTTGATTTTTGGTTTCCTCCAAAGGCTGGGTTTCAACTTTTAAAGGGACGCCACCCGGCATCATCACTGCAATTTTTTTACGCGGAAGTATCGTTTGCTGTTGCTTGAGCAGCAGCAATTCAGTTTGCAACATCTGCACAACATGTATAATTTGATCAGGAGAAGCGTCCTCCTGGTAAAGCTCCTGTAATTTGGTAATCAAAACGCCGATTCGTTCCATCAGAATATGGTATTTTTGAGCGCCTTTAGCTATAGACGGAATTTTTACAATAATTCGCGTGAAGTTACAAACACCTTGCCATAAAATAAACACAAATGTTTACACAGCCCCCCGGTAACAGCGAAAGCAAAGGTTGGATTGAGGTGATATGCGGGTGCATGTTCAGCGGAAAAACGGAAGAACTGATCAGAAGAATCAAACGTACGCAAATAGCCAACCAACCTGTAGCGGTATTTAAACCTGGCATCGATAAAAGATATCACGAACAAGACATTATTTCTCACGATGAAAATATCATTTTATCAACACCTGTTGAAAACGCGAATGCTATCTTATTAAATTGTGCCGACGCAGTTGTAATTGGAATAGATGAAGCGCAATTTTTTGATGAAGGAATTATTACGGTGTGCAACCAGTTAGCAATCCGCGGCATAAGAGTAATTGTTGCGGGATTAGATATGGATTTTTCGGGAAAACCTTTTGGACCTATGCCAGGCCTGCTCGCTACAGCGGAATACGTTACCAAGCTCCAGGCGGTATGCGCGAGATGCGGCAATAACGCGATCTATTCCTACCGCAAAACACACCATAAAAACCAGGTATTAATCGGTGAAAAAGAGATTTATGAGCCCAGGTGCAGGCATTGCTATAACTTACCGGGCTGATTGCACAATATTTTTTTTAAAAAATGGCGTTGAAGCTGCCATCCTTTTAAATTCAAAATTTTATCAGGTTTAAATAATAGTGATGAACACATTCCAGCATATCGTGGCGCTTCTTAAAAAAGACATATTACTTGAATTACGGCAACAGTATACATTTTATGGTGTTCTTTTATATGTAGCTTCCTCCATTTTCGTATTGTACTTAGCCATACAGCAACCCGAAAGCAGTGTTTGGAACGGGTTATTCTGGATGATTCAATTGTTCATTTGTGTGAATGCTGTTGCCAAGAGTTTTTTACAGGAAACAAAAGGAAGGCTGCTGTATTTTTATTCTATTGCCGGAGCTCAGCAGTTTATTGCTGCCAAATTACTATACAACACTTTTATTATGCTGATGATGAGTTTAATCAGCCTGGTACTTTTCAGGGTGCTTTTAGGAAACCCCCTGGTTAATTTCTGGCAGTTCACCGGTATAGTATGCATCGGCTCCGTTAGCCTTAGTCTGGTGTTTACCATGCTGGCCGCTATCGCTGCTAAAGCCCAGCAACAGGCTTCATTAATGGCGATCATGGGCTTTCCCATCATTATTCCGCAACTGCTGCTGCTGATGCGTATTTCGAAAGCAGGACTGGGTGAAGCCTTTCAGCCGGGAGCATTGGCGGATATGGTTTGGTTGCTGTGCGGGCTGAATGCCCTGGTTACCATAATGGCGGTTATTCTTTTTCCTTTTTTATGGAAAGACTAAACATTATTGTTCATTCGTCAAATTAATGTAGGTTTGTCGCTTTAAAATATAAATAAGGGATGAAGAAATCCTGGTGGAAGATACTCTGCGTTGCATTGCTTTTTTACACGCTCATTGGTGGATTATTGCTGGACGTTCCTCATAAAAAAATTCTCAACGAAACCATACGCAACATTTATTTTCATGTGCCGATGTGGTTCGGAATGATGGTATTATTTACTTGCTCTGTGGTATATTCCATTAAATACTTACGCAAACCCGATTTGCTGCACGATATATACGCTACAGCATATGCCCGAACCGGGATGCTGTTTGGCGTGTTAGGATTAATAACCGGTGCAGTGTGGGCAAATTACACCTGGGGAAAACCATGGAGCAACGACATTAAACAATTGGGCGCTGCTATGGCCTTACTGATTTATGCCGCCTATTTTGTGTTAAGGAACTCTATGACCGACATCGACAAAAGAGCGCGTGTAGGTGCGGTATATAATATTTTTGCATTTGCCATGTTGTTTCCGGCGCTTTGGATTGTACCCAGGCTGATGGAATCGTTGCATCCTGGCGGAGCTGGCAATCCTGGCGCTGATCCCCGTGATATGGATGGCAGAATGAGACTGATTTTTTGGTTTGGCGCTGTTCCCGGCTTTATTTTACTGGGTCTCTGGATCAGTACACTTATCATTCGCTTTCGTAAAATTGAAGATAAAAATCTCTTACATGCTTAGTTTATTTGTAAAGAAAACAATACTGGCTGTATTATTACTTGTTACCAGTCAATCGGCCCTCTATGCGCAGGAAAAAGTTGAAATGGCCGATGGATTAAGAAGCAGCGGTAAAATCTACGTGGTTGTTGTAGTATTGACCATCATCTTAGCCGGATTATTCGCCTTTTTAATAAACATAGACCGGAAAGTAAGCAGACTGGAAAAAGAAAGCCAAAAACAGTAACCCGCCAGTTCCCGGTATTACATAATTTATGTAACGGGTTAGCGTTTGAACATTTAAACAATTGCTATGTCTACCCAACAGGAATATAGTTTCTTTGATGCGGTGTCGGAAAGTTTTGATAAGGCAGCAAGGTTTACCAACTGGGATCCCGGCATCCTGGAACAGATTAAGCAATGCAATTCGGTTTACCGGATGCATTTCCCGGTTAAAATCGGCGATAAAATTGAAGTTCTGAAAGCCTACCGCGTACAACACTCTCAACATAAAACACCATGCAAAGGCGGTATCAGGTTCGCACCGATGGTAAACCTGGATGAAGTAATGGCGCTTGCGGCTTTAATGACCTATAAATGTGCTATTGTAAATGTTCCTTTTGGAGGAGCAAAGGGCGGGATTAACATTGATCCTAAAAAATATACGCCATACGAGCTGGAAAAAATAACCCGCCGTTATACACACGAGCTGATTAAAAAGAATTTTATTGGCCCGGGTACGGATGTTCCGGCGCCAGACTACGGAACAGGTGAAAAAGAAATGTCGTGGATACTGGATACCTACACCAGCATGAAGCCTGGTGAAATTGACGCGTTAGCTTGTGTAACCGGTAAACCCATCACTCAAGGCGGTGTGCGTGGCAGAAGAGAGGCTACCGGACTAGGGGTATTTTATGGAATACGGGAAATTTGCTCTATGCCCGGCATGATGGAAAAGGCAGGGTTAGCCAGCGGCGTGGAGGGTAAGAAAGTTATTGTGCAGGGTCTGGGCAATGTTGGCTACCATGCGGCCAGGTTTTTTAGGGAAGGAGGCGCCAAAGTTATTGCCTTGGCAGAATTTGAAGGCGCTATTTATAATGCTGATGGTTTGAATGAAGAAGATGTATTTCAGCACCGGAAAAAAGGAGGCACCATTCTTAACTTTCCGGGTGCTACCAATATTCTTCACTCGTCTGACGCGTTGGAACTGGATTGCGATATTTTAATACCTGCCGCATTGGAAAATGTAATTAACGGTGAAAACGCCCCCCGCATAAAAGCAAAAATTATTGCAGAAGCGGCAAATGGGCCTCTGACTCCGGAAGCAGATGAAATTTTCATTAAGAAAGGAGTATTAGTAGTTCCCGATATGTATCTCAATGCCGGCGGGGTAACGGTAAGTTACTTTGAATGGTTGAAAAATCTGAGTCACGTGCGGTATGGCAGAATGGAAAAAAGGTTTACTGAAAACCAAAACAGTAATATCCTCAACCAAATGGAACTCCTGAGCGGGAAAAAAGTAAATACCAACGAGAGAGAGATCATCATGCATGGGCCGGATGAGGCAGACCTGGTATATAGCGGACTGGAAGAAACCATGATCGGGGCAACGCGGGATATAACGGAGCTTTGGAAAAACAATCCTGCCATCCCTGATATGCGTACGGCCGCCTATGTGGTGGCTATTAATAAAGTAGCCACCAGCTATGCTGAATTGGGCATTTTTCCATAGCTAAATATTGTTTCGAGCCGACCATGCATTTTTTCATACAGGGGAAAATGAAAAAAATTTTGAAAAAACAATTCATCTCTTATCTTTGCACTCCGAAATAAAACAGCCCCCTGTTTTATAACTGTAAAGAGTATCGGAAACAAGTTCTAAAAATATTGGGAGCATAGCTCAGCTGGTTCAGAGCATC
>CAYMKT010000157.1:0-7810 GCA_964391065.1 uncultured Terrimonas sp.
CCGAAATCGGAAGCAACCAGGGATGCGCCACCAACTAATCCTCCGTCAACATCAGGCTGTGAAAATATTTCTTTTGCATTGCTTCCTTTTACGCTGCCTCCATACAGGATAGGAATATTTGCAGCGACCGCCTCACCGTAATGATGAGCCAGCACTTCGCGAAGATGCGCATGCATTTCCTGGGCCTGGGCGGCTGTGGCTGTTTTTCCGGTGCCTATTGCCCAAATAGGTTCGTAAGCAATTACTGTTTTTTGAATTTGTTCCTCACTAAGGTTGAACAGGCTTTCTTTCAGTTGATCTGCTACATATTCGTTTTGGGTACCGGCCTCCCTGATTTGCAATGCCTCTCCACAGCAAAATATAGGCGTTAAACCATAGGTTAAGGCAATACTTACTTTTTCTTCAAGCATTGCATTCGTTTCAGCAAAATATTCCCTGCGTTCTGAATGTCCCAATACCACATATTCAACACCGATGGATTGCAGCATTTCTGCCGAGGTTTCGCCGGTGTAAGCACCACGGTTTTGCGTATAACAATTTTGTGCGGCTACATAATAATTTTTCTGACCGGCTAGTTTACTTTTAGCCATAATGAGGTAAGGAAAAGGAACCGCAAAAACAACCTTTTGATGAGCATCCAGTTCATGCGGTGTTTTTACCATTTCATCCAGTAAATTTTCTGCCTGTTCAAATGTCAGGTTCATTTTCCAGTTAGCTGCTGCTATTTGTTGTCTCATTATACGCTTTGTTTATAAAGATGTTCTAAAATCTCAATTTCAATGACCGATAGATCGTGTTGCTTTAACTTTTTCCAATTGGCAATATGCTCAATTGCCTTCTCAAAAATATAACGTTCCGAAAACCCCCAGGTGAAGTTCGGCAGTTGTTTAGGAGCTAATCCTGCTCCGAATATATTTCCTGCTACCCCTGCAAATGTACCGGTATTCAATGATGTATTGATAGCTGTGCGGGTATAATCTCCCATTAATAATCCACATTTTAGTCCAATCTTCAAACTGTCATGCGTACCCTTATTGGCGTAAACAGCCGCGGCATCATTCCGTATATTGGAGTTAGCCGTTCCGGCGCCCAGGTTACACCACTCCCCTATTACCGAATCGCCTAAGTAGCCCCCGTGTGCTTTATTGCTGTAACCCATCATCACCGTATTCTTTATTTCGCCCCCCGCAGTGCAATAGGGTCCAATGGTGGTAGCTCCATAAATTTTAGTTCCCATTTTTAATACACTACCCTCTCCCAAAGCAAAGGGTCCGCGGATCATACAGCCCTCCATGATGGTACTATTCTTTCCAAGATAAACAGGTCCTTCGGATGCATTGATATAACAATGCGGAGCAACCACCCCATCCTCCATAAAAATGTTTTCCGTAGCAGTCCAGCCATCAATGCGGGGTATTCGTTTTGATTTGCGCCCCTGCGTTAATAAAGCAAAGTCGTAGCGTATGAGCTCATCGTTCCATTGAAAAATATGCCAGGGTCGTTCCATTCTTTTTAACGGCTGTTCGTGCAAGATGCATTTCTTAAATTTTCCCGGAACAACGGTATCAATATCCCACTGTTTGGATGCTTCCGAAGCCGCTGCAATTATTTCGCTGTTCTGAACAATCGCCTCATTCACTCCCAGTTTCATAATTCTTTTGAAAATGTCTTTATCAGGAATAAGCGCCGCATTTACCAATATAGCGGGTCCATTTTCCGGCTTTTCGTAAGCCGGCTGGAGATAGGATGCTGTAAGTGAAAAAACATTAAGACCAGTAAGCTTTCTCCATCGTTCGGCGCCGGTGAGAATGCCTGCGCGAATAGCCGATATTGCGCGGGTAGCCGTAAACGGAAATAGAAGATCTCTATCGGGCGTATCAAACAGAATAATATGCATACTGCAACAATAGGTTCAAATTTCAAATGTTATCGGCGAAATCCCAAATCAGGATTAGGATTAGAGGATAACAGGATGGTAAGATTCCCGATCACACCATCACTGGCAAATAAAAAATCCCCATGGTACACCAGGGGGACTTTTCTCGTTTGGACGAAGAAATTATTTTTTCGCGTATTTCTTTTTGAATTTATCAATACGTCCTGCTGTATCAACCAATACTTTCTGCCCGGTAAAAAAGGGATGTGAAGTGTTGGAAATTTCCAGCTTGAGCAGCGGATATTCATTCCCGTCTTCCCATTTAATCGTTTCTTTCGAAGCTGCTGTTGAACGAGTAAGAAAGGTGTACCCGTTACTCATGTCTTTGAAAACTACAAACCTGTAATTTTGCGGATGGATACCTTGTTTCATGATTATCAATGTTTTAAGGTAGTACGGATTTTGCCGTACTGTTAAAAAGAAGCGCAAAGGTAATTGGGAACACGCGAAATACAAAATTATTATTTATTTGCCCTTTTGGCAGCCCTGAGGTTAAGTAGTTCCACAAAAACAGAGAATGCCATAGCAAAATAAATATACCCCTTGGGTATGTGCTGGTCGAGCCCCTCGGCGATAAGAGAGATGCCAATGAGCAGCAAAAACGATAAAGCCAGCATTTTAATGGTAGGATGGTCGTTCACAAAGCCGCTGATTTTTTCAGCAGACACCAGCATGATCAATACGGCGATCACTACCGCTACTATCATAACCTCAACATGATCGGCCATACCTACGGCTGTGATCACCGAATCCAATGAAAATACGACATCCAACAGGAGAATTTCCGTAATCGTTCTGGCAAATGAAATAACCCTGATTTTCTTGATCTGTCCTTCTTTCTCTCCCTCCACTTTTGCATGGATTTCTACAGTGCTTTTGTAAATCAGAAATAATCCGCCCACAATTAAAATAATATCCCTTCCGGATATCTTTAACTGCTCCATCCATTCGCCCTCCTTTATACCTACCCAATCGGCCATATTAAAAATTGGCGTGGTTAACGTCATTACCCAACTGATGGAAAGCAACAATAACACTCTTGTAATCATTGCCAGCGCCAACCCCAGCCTGCGGGCTTTTTTTTGCTGTTTCTGCGGCAATTTGCCGGATATAATGGAGATGAACACAATATTGTCGATCCCCAATACAATTTCCAACACGGTTAGTGTTAACAGTGAAATCCAGGCTTCCGGGCTCGTTAATAACTCCATCATGACTTAACATTATTGTAAAAACCACCAAAATATATGGAAGAAAATGGACTATCTTCTGCGCTCAATCATCCCCGCACTTATTGCTCTTTCAATTCCAAAAGAAATGCCGCTAATCCTTTTCTCTTTTCTTCGTCCAGCAGGTAGTTTACATTGTATTTATAATACTGTTGCAAATCAAATAATTTATAATCCATTTCTTTTACCACCTCATCCGTATGCATTAACCCAAAAGCAAGCGCCTCATTAAAGGCGTGAACAAAGCCTTCCGGCAGCGATTTATTGGCAACCCATGCTGCAAATACAAAACTTAGTCCGGAGTAATCTTTCCAGGCTTCCCCAAGGTCGTAGCAATACGTTGATTTCTTCCTTTGCTCAAAGGCCCGGTCGCCTATTACTATTCCAGCGGTAGTGTTGTTAATGCGGTCACGATATTCTTCCCCGGTAACATCCTCAAATACCGGGTTAACCTGCCAGTGTTTTCTTAACAGTATTTTAGCCAGGAGAACGGAGGTTTTAGACTGATAATCGAGCAGCACTCTTTCCACCCTGTTAAGCGGCACTTCGCTAAATAAACAAACTGTTGCTACCGGTCCATTGCACCCGATACAATAGTCAGAAACAATATGGAACTCTTCCATTTCCGGAATAATCGCAACCGGCACTATTCCCATATCTACCTTTCCATTCAGCAACATTTCCGCCAGTTTTGAAGGAAAGGTTTCCACCAGTTCGATATCATGAATAACACGCGATCTGTTAATGCCATATAAAAATGGCTTAACATTCAGATAATCTATTATTCCAACAGTTATTTTATTTCGCATTGCTGCTTTTTAATACAGGTAATAAGATTCAGGCTGCATTCGCCCTGCTCAAATAATTCAACTTTTTCATGTAGGTTTGCCCGCAAATGTAGGGTAATCTCCTATTATTATTATTCAAATACCAGGCATAAATGGATTTATCAGCGCTCACCGCAATTTCACCTGTCGACGGCAGATACAGAAACCAGGTACATCATTTAGATCAATATTTTTCTGAGTATGCGCTTATACGTTATCGCGTACTGATCGAAATAGAATATTTCATTTTTTTAAGTGAAAGGAAATTTTTTTCGTTGAAACCGGCGCAAATTAAATTGCTCAGGGAAGTGTATCAGCATTTTACTACCGATCAGGCAATGGAAATCAAGACGATTGAAAAAATCACCAATCACGACGTAAAAGCGGTGGAATACTACCTTAAAAAGGAACTGGATGGATTAAAGCTCGGCAACATGAAGGAGTGGGTGCACTTTGGACTCACTTCCCAGGATATTAACAATACCGCCATTCCATTATTGTGGAAAGAATCACTGGAAAATGAGTATTACCCGGCAATCGCTACACTTGTTCTGCATTTAAAAAAAACAGCGGCCAAATGGAAAGACGTTTCCATGCTCGCCCGCACACACGGCCAACCCGCTTCGCCTACCCGTTTAGGTAAAGAGATGATGGTATTTGCGGAAAGACTGGAGCAGCAGTTGCAATTGTTGCAATCTATACCCTATTCCTGCAAATTTAGCGGTGCAACCGGTAATTTCAATGCGCATTACGTTGCATATCCTAAAACGGACTGGATGAGGTTTGCCGACGATTTTTGCAGTAAATCACTGGCGTTGCAGCGGCAACAGTTTACCACTCAAATTGAACACTACGATAATCTATCCGCCCATTTCGACGGCATAAAACGCATCAACAATATTCTCATTGATTTTTGCCGCGATATCTGGACTTACGTTTCGCTTGAATATTTCAAACAAAAAGTAAAAAAGGGAGAAGTGGGTTCTTCCGCGATGCCGCATAAAGTAAACCCTATAGATTTTGAAAATGCCGAAGGAAACCTGGGAATCGCCAATGCCCTGCTGGAACACTTATCGGCTAAATTACCGATTTCCCGGCTGCAGCGCGACCTCACAGACTCTACCGTACTCAGAAACATCGGCGTACCTTTTGCGCATACCATCCTGGCATTAAAATCCATCGACAAAGGGATGAACAAATTGCTTTTAAACGAGGTGAAAATAAGAGAAGATTTAGCGCAGAACTGGGCAGTTGTAGCCGAAGCCATTCAAACTATTTTAAGGCGTGAACATTATCCCAATCCCTATGAGGCCTTGAAAGAACTCACCAGGGGCGCAGCCGGTATTAATCAAAAAACCATGCATCAATTTATTGATACCCTAGATATAAAGGCTTCGGTAAAGAAAGAGTTAAAAGCCATTAGCCCGTTTAATTATACCGGGGTTAACGTAAATTTCTAACGCGTTTATTTTTCACCGGCAAGTTCCATAACCGCTTCCCACTCCTTTTCGGTAACAGGCTGCACAGACAGCCGTCCTAACCGTACCAGGGCCATATCTGCTAACCGTTTATCGGACTTAACCTGCGCCAGACTAACCGGTTTCTTTAGCTTTTTATAGGGCTTAAGGTCCACTACTACCCAGGTATCGTCGTCAGCGGTTGGATCAGGATAGTGCTCCCTGGCTACTTTTGCGATACCTACAATGTGGAGCCCCTCGTTGCTGTGGTAGAAAAGCACCTCATCTTCTTTTTTCATGGCTTTAAGATTATTTCTCGCTGCATAGTTACGCACGCCATCCCAAAAGGTTCTTTTATCCTTCACCAACTGTTCCCAACTGTATTTAAATGGTTCGGATTTTACAAGCCAATATGCCATAGATACTGTGAATTAGTAAACGCAAGATACAAGTTCCAAATTAAGCCCGAGACACAAAATCGAAGTGATAAATTCGAAATTCGAAGCCAAATTCAATAAACCTGAAACCACAAACTTCAAACCCTCTTCTACCAGCCACTGGCCAGCACATCGGCAATATGCATTGTTTGAATGCGTAACCCTTTATGTTTAATTACGCCATCAATATGCATCAGGCAGCTCAGGTCCGTTGAGATGATGATATCAGCACCAGTGTTACCGGCATTGGTCAATTTTTGATCGGCCATGGCAACAGAAATCGCCTCAAATTTTACCGCGAAAGTGCCGCCAAAACCACAGCAGGTTTCCACATCATCCATCTCCACCAGTTCAAGCCCCTTTACGTGATTGAGTAATTTTCGCGGCGCTGATTTGATGTTTAATTCACGCAGCGCCGCACAGGAGTCGTGATAGGTGGCCTTACCGTTGAGTGTGGCCCCTATATGCTCTACCTTCAATACATCAGTAAGGAACGCAGAAAACTCAAATGACCTTTTGCCGATGTCTTTTACCTCGTTATGCATGGAGGAATTGTCGAATAAACGTGGGTAATAATTGTTTACAAACCCTATGCAGGAAGCACTCGGCGCTACAATATAATCAGCATTGGAAAAATCCTTTAAAAACTTGCTGCAAACTTCCCGGGCGTCGTCCCAAAATCCCGCGTTAAAGGCAGGCTGACCGCAGCAGGTTTGATTGGAATTGTAGTGAATGGTGCAACCCAGTTTTTCCAACACCTTTATCATGTTAAAAGCGGTCTGCGGATACAACTGATCTACAAAACAGGGAATAAATAAATGAACATCCATTGTAATTATCCCTCCGGTTTAATGAATGGGTTAAGTAGTGTGAATTGATGTTTTCAGGGCTATCATTTTTAGCGCGGTAATAGCCGCTTCTTCACCTTTATGTCCATGCTTTCCCCCTAACCTTTCTTCTGCCTGCATATCATTATCTACCGTAAGCACCCCAAAAATAGTAGGAACCGGCAAGGTTAAATTAAGCTGTACAATACCGTCTGTGATGCCTTTGCACACATAATCGAAATGGGGTGTACCGCCTCTCACTACACAGGCCAACGCAATAAACACATCCGGCCGGGACGCTTCGGGGGGTAAGGTATCCCAATAGCTTTTTACAGCAAACGGTATTTCAAATGCGCCGGGAACGGTAACTACACGGAATGCTACCTGGTGCTGCGAAAGCACAGCCCTGCACCCATCCTCTAACCGGTCTACTATAGCCGCATTCCATTCTGTACGCACTATAACAACAAAGGCATCCTTTGTAGGGATGCCTTTACTAATATCGTATAAATTACTATTGCTTATTTCGGCCATAATTTTCAACTTAGCGCTAACAACAATTCCGGGTACCGAATAGCGACCCGTTGGGATATCGTACCGGAGCCTTATTCAGTGGCGCCCAATTTGCCCAGGTATTTCTCAACAGAGAAACCTCTTTCCGTTCTGGGATATTTGTCTTTTAACTGTTGAAAAAGTTCTATCGCTTCTTTATTTTTACCCATTACTTCGTAAAGGCTGGCGGCGCGGTACAGGTATTCTGAAGATAATGCCTGGTTATGCTCAAAAGTGGTACCTGCTTTTTTATAATTTTCCAGCGCTTCATCGTTCTTTTTTAATTCTGAATAGGCATCGCCCATCAATCCGTATACAAGCGCCTGGGTTTGAACCGAACCATTCGCATCAAATTCTTTCAGGTATTTCAAAGCATTATTGTAATCCCCCAGTTGCAGGTAAGTTTCCCCGGCATATAATTTTGCAAGGTTACCGGAAGGGGTGCCTCCATACTTGTTAATCACCTTTAAAAAACCAGCGTTTCTACCATCGCCGTTCAACGCCAGTTGCAGCGAATCTTTGGCAAAATACTGCTGGGCTTTTGC
>CAYMKT010000158.1:0-7615 GCA_964391065.1 uncultured Terrimonas sp.
ATATAAGACTCCGAATTGCCCAAATCAATATCTATGGTTGTGTTTCCCAGTAAACTGCCGGAAATACGTGCGATGGAATTTTCAGGAATGTTTATGCTTTTATTTAAATTCAGCGTAACCAGAATGGCACTAAGGTTCTTATCTGTTTCCTGCATTTTATATACTTTACCCACCTGCAGTCCGTTGATCATTACAGAATTGGATACCGATAAACCCTCCACCGACCGAAAAATCGTATATACTTTAAAGCTTTTTTCGAAAATAGGTTTGCCTTTCAAGAAATTGAAGCCCAGTATGAGCAATGTAATAGCAATTGCCGTTAAAGCGCCTACTTTGGTTTCATTAGAAATTTTCATTCTTTCATTTTTATTTTTGATCCAAATGCAAGGCCAGGCAAACGGATCACTACAAATTCCATTATCCAATACCCTGAAGTAGTAAGCCAAGGATGGTTAATCCAAAAAATACAATACGTGTTATGAAAGTTCTGTCGCGCACAAATATCCTGTACCTTAATTACAGAACAAATTTGTATTCAATATTACAATTCGCCAAAATAAAAGTTTATGAACGAACGATAACATCCCTTCATTTATTATTCAAAATCAACACTTTCGATACAAAAATAAGGCATTCCGGCAAAGATTGTCGTCTGCTCCTGTAAAGAAAGCTAACGATTTTGAACATTTGTTGAAGGAGGCGTTGTTGCGGGGAGCGCAGTATTTTCTTTGTTGGCCGGTATGTTTGTTATGTCTGCCATTCCTCTGGGACTGTCTACAATATTCTTAAAATCAATAATAGCCTTTACAATGGCTTTTGACATTTCGTCCTGCCCCTTTTCACTATTAAGATATTCCTCTTCTTCTTTGTTCGTGATAAAGCCGGTTTCAATTAAAACTGCGGGCATATTGGTAGCCTGCAATACCCATATTCCTTTTTCATTGCGCTGTAAAACGCCATCACTTTTACGCCCGTTCTTTTCAAACTCACTTTCAATCATAGAAGCCAGCCGAACGCTGTTTTTAAAATATTTTTGCGCCCATAACCTGCCCGCTATTGCACCCTCCGGCGTAGAAGGGTCCGGAACATCCGTTAGTTCGCCTTCCGACTCAAAACGCTCGGTAATGGCACCGGCTTTATGCTCATCCCTGTCTGCTGCCCATACATAGGTACCGGTTCCATAACGGGGATTAGGAGTTGTCCATACCTTGTAAACAGGCTGCTTCTTGGTATGCTTTTTTCTCTTGCTGCCTTTGCCGGTATAATAGGTAACGGTTTTATAACCGGTTACTTTTGAATGACGAATTGCCGGAGCTGCGTTTACATGTATACATACAAACAGATCTCCTTTATTTTGATTTGCAAACTCAGCTTTCTCTCTTACCGGCTGGGTAATATCGGTAGTACGTGTTTGAATGATTTTGGTGTCTGTGAGTTCTGTTTCCAGCAGAGCGCCAACTTTTAAGGCAAGTTTCAACGTAATTTCTGCTTCTGTAGAAAAGCTTCCCCTGGCGCCCTGATCGTTGCCGCCATGGCCTGCGTCGACGATAATGGTGTTGATCCGGCTTTTTGTTTGTGAGAAACAAATATGGTAAACAAAAAAAGAAAAAATAATAAAAGGTACAGAGATGATTTTTTTTGTCATACCCTTGCTAAAATTTAATGGGGTTTAGTAATTCAATTTCAAATTTCAATCTTCACGTTTTCTTACCGCTAATTATGGTTATTTTTGTTGCCTTGTGTATGTATGAAAAATAAAAATCGCAAATTTAAGCGAAATTACATATTTACCATCACCTTACTGCTGCTTATCATTGCAATAACGTACAATGGAAGCGCAAAAATCCGCCGTCCACCTGCTTTTGACATTAATTTAACAGCGTTTTCAGATACTATTCTTCCTGTTAACGATACAACACCCCCAATCGTTGCAGATACCAGTATTTATAAACGAACTACCGATTCTTTATTCAACGACAGCACTAAGCGGGTTAAGACAGATACTTTCCATGTAAAAATATCTAAAGACTCAGTTGACGCTCCAATTAATTATACGGCAAAAGATTCTATGGTGATGGATGTTATAGCAAAAAAACTCTATCTCTATGGAGAAACCGATGTAAAGTACCAGGACATAAACCTCAAAGCGCCTGAAATTGTTTTTGATCAGCAGTCGAATATTGTGAAAGCCAGGATGAAATTTGACACGGCAGGGAAGGTATTAGGGCAGGCTTCGCTGGTGCAGGGCGACATGAATACCGTGAGTGATAGTCTCGAATTTAACTTCAAAACACAAAAAGGACTTACCCGCAGCAGTTATTTTCAACAAAGTGAATTATATAATTATGCAGAAGTGGTGAAAAAAGTTGATCCCGTTACCGTTTACGCGTTTAAGGGACGTTTTACCACTTGTAATTTAGATACGCCGCATTTCGCTTTCCGGGCCAAAAAAATAAAATATGTTAGTAAAAAAATGGCTGTTACCGGTCCTGTTGGCGTGGAATTTGAAAATGTGCCCGTACTTCCAATAATACTGCCTTTTGGTATGTTTCCAATAGCGCAGGGAAGGCATTCTGGGTTTTTACCGCCACAATTTACCGTGACTGATGATTATGGACTGGGATTGGAAGGATTGGGATATTATAAGGTTATTAATGATAATTTTGATTTTACTACCAGGGCGGACCTTTACTCCTATGGAAGCTGGCGAGTCAATTTCAGCCCGTCGTACCGTGTGCGTTACCGTTATAACGGAACACTTAATTTCAGTTACCAAAATATGCACACCGGCTTCAGAGGTGATGAGGATTACCGGCCAAACAAGAGCTTTTTTTTAACATGGAGTCATCGCATGGACAGTAAAGCAAGGCCCGGAGTTAGTTTTTCGGCAAACGTTAATGCCGGTTCAAGTTCCTACACCAAATACCTACCCTCCAATGCAATCATCGACCAAAGCAATGGCGCCGGGGGTTACTATAGTCAGCCGCAAAGTTTTTCTAACCAGTTGAGTTCATCCATATCGTACCAGAAATCATGGATTGGCAAGCCGTATAACCTTTCGGTGAACCTCAACCACAATCAAAATAATAACACAAGCATAGTTAACCTGAACCTTCCGGATGTGAACTTTAATGTAAACACGCTTTATCCCCTGCAACCCCGGGAAATGATAGGATCGGGAAAATGGTATTATAAATTAGGTATAGGCTATGGTGGCAGCACCCGCGGGCAAACTTCATTTGTTGACTCCACTTTTACTTTTAAACAAATGATCGATACTTTTCAATGGGGGTCGCAACACAATATCCCCATCTCTATCGCACTTCCGCAAGTGGGTTCGATCCAGATATCCCCGGGTTTCAGCTACCAGGAAAGATGGTACTCGCAACGATTATTCAGGCAATGGAACAGCCAGGACGAAAAGGTAGACAGCTCAATAAGTAAAGGTTTTTATACAGCCCGTGATGTTGCCATGTCAATATCTTTCAGTACATCTATGTTTGGTACACTTAACATGAAGAATAAAGAGGCTAACATACAGGCTATACGACATGTAATGCGCCCACAGATGAGTCTTGGATATAAACCCGACCTGTCTAAATCTTATTATTCAACTATTCAGGTAGATACCAGCGGCCGGAGACAAACATTATCGCAATATGATGGCAGCGTATACGGTTCGTTCGGACATGGCAGGTCTGGAAGCATTGGATTTGGGATAGACAATTTTGTAGAGATGAAGGTGAAGGAGAAGCAGGATAGTACGAGAGAAGAGGAAGGAGAAGGACTTAAAAAAGTAAAGATCATTGACGGATTTGGCATAACAGGAAGCTATAACCTGTTAGCGGATTCATTTAAACTCTCCACTTTTAATTTATATGCCCGCAGCACACTATTTAATAAAGTAAATATAACGGCAGGAGCGAATGTTGATCCTTACCAGGTGGACAACAAAGGCTTCAGGGTAAATAAATATGCATGGCAAGCCGATAAATTTTCACTGGGGCGTATTACCAACGGAAGCCTTTCCGTATCTACAAGCTTTAGAAGCAAAGAAAAAGATAAGGATAAGGCCGGGGTAGATGAGCAGCTACTCTATGATAATTACGATAACCTTACCGCCGACGAAATGGAGCAGCAGATGAATTATATACGCAAAAACCCTTCGGAGTTTGTTGATTTTAATATTCCCTGGTCTGTGAATATCTCTTACTCACTCAGCTTTAATAAAATTCCGAGGCGTGATTACTCAGGTTTCGACACCCGTTTTTCGTCAAATATGCAGTTTGGCGGTGATTTTAGCTTAACCGAAAAATGGAAAGTAGGCGCTAACGGCTATTTTGATTTTACCACAATGGAAATACCTTCTTTCACGATGTTTGTTTCCCGGGAAATGCATTGCTGGCAAATGTCTATCAATATCACACCTTTTGGTTTATGGCGCTCTTATAATGTTTCAATTTTTCCCAAATCGGGCATGTTGCGCGATCTGAAAATTAACCGTACCCGTAGCTTCAGTAACTATAACTAACCATCTTTGCTTTACAGTAGTCGTACATGATCGTAAACACTTTTTCCTTTAAGGAGTTTACGGTGTCGCCCGGTTGTACAAAAACAGGTGGTAAGAAATCCATGTACATGGTTGCCGGCCACAAATAAAAGGGTTTGCTGCTACCTGGCAGCACTTTCTTTGTATTAAACAACAGGGTGGGAATAATGGGCTTCCCGGAATCGATTGCCAGCTTAAATGCACCGTCGTGGAAGGATTTCAATGGCTCTGTGGTCCTGTTACGTGTTCCTTCGGGGTATATGCACATGTGCAGGCCCTGGTCGAGCACTGCTTTCATCCTGGCAAGACTTTCTTTACGGCTTTTCTCACTTTTACGATCAACCAGTATGGATCCCCGCTTATAAATTAATCCAAAGACCGGCACTTTAGCCAACTCCGACTTTGCGATGGTTTTATTTGGCCCCGGAATTTGAGGTGTAGTAATAGGGATGTCCATATAGGAGTTATGGTTACTTACCACTATATAATTCTCACCTTTTTTAAAATGTTGTTTTCCTTTTACAATAATCCTGCATCCAATGGTAAACAGAAAAACGTCCATCCATATTTTTGATATCCGCCGAAAAACTTCTGTTCCCCTGGGTTCCCGGATGTAATTGGTTAACCATATTGGGATAACAACAATGAGTAAGGTAACAACAAAAACAATGGCGCCCCAAAAAGCCCATATGCGGCCGAAAATATTTTTGATGATATTCATGTTTAATAGTGAAGAAGCAGGAACCAAGATACAAATTCCAAATAAGGCCCAAGAACGCAAATTCGAAACCCGAACTCAAAGTCACCACATCCTATCATTATTTCATCCTACTCCATCCTGCTCAAATCTTCCAATCAATTACGTCTTTCCCCTGTTGCTGAAGCAGGTTATTGGTTTTTGAAAAATGTTTGCAATTAAAAAAACCTTTGTCGGCCGAAAAAGGAGATGGATGTGCGGCTTTAAGTACATGATGTTTGGTTTCGTCAATGAGCGCCTGCTTTTCCTGTGCAAATTTCCCCCATAATAAAAACACAACTCCTGTTTTTTGCTCCGATATTTTTTGGATGACGGAGTCGGTAAATGTCGCCCAACCAATTTTAGAATGGCTGAAGGGTTCGTTTGCTCTAACAGTAAGCGCCGCGTTTAATAATAACACACCCTGTTCGGCCCAATGGGAAAGGTTTCCCTTTTGGTGAGTCATAGCTATTCCTATATCGGTATGTATTTCTTTGAAAATATTAATAAGGGAAGGGGGGGGAGCGATGCCGTCCTGTACGGAAAAGCATAATCCATGTGCCTGTCCTGCGCCGTGATACGGATCCTGTCCTAATATTACCACCTTAACACGATCAAATGGTGTTTTGTCGAAGGCATTAAAAATAAGCGGGCCAGGCGGATAAATGGTTTTGCCCGCCATTTTTTCTACTTTCAAAAAATGAACGATCTGCTCGAAATAAGGCTTTGTGAACTCGTCTTTTAATACCGCCTTCCAACTGGGTTCTATTTGTACATCCATGATCGCGAATTACAGTTTGGCTGCAAACTAAAAAAAATTATCTTTGCGAACGCTAAAAAGGACCGGTAGCTCAGTTGGATAGAGCATCAGCCTTCTAAGCTGAGGGTCATTGGTTCGAATCCAATCCGGTTCACCAGGTGCTTTTTACAGGCACCTTTTTTTATTTGCCAAATCTTGTTACCATGGCAATTGAATACCCACTCTTTTTTTGCTATCTTTTAATGTAGTCAGGCGCTGCTATTGATGTCCAACGATCAATGCACGCATTTTTTCTTATCGTCACAGGTGTATTTCTCTCATTAAGCAAATACGCATCATTTAAGCTACACGGGTATCGAATGTGTTGGTTTTATTTCAATATTATTTTACTATAATAAAATAAAATTATTACTATAATAATATTTATTAAATTATTTTGTTTATATCTATAATTATATTTATTTTACATTTATTTTATAAGATGAAAAAGAAGAGGAAAGTTGGGGGAGGAAGGAAAAAGTTGCCACCTGAATTAATTAAGCAAGCGATTACGTTGTTTGTGGAAACAAAATATGTGGAGGCCGCGGGGGGAGTTGAATCGCTGAAGGAATATTTGTATAAAAAGTCCATATCCCTGAAACCAGATAGCAATTCCCCGTCCTGAACCCCGAAGCCTTTTTCGGGGTTTTTTTACTGTCATCAGCTTAAGCCATATGTTGCCATAATTGTAATGGTGAAACCGGCTGGTTAGTTTGTATTTCTTTCGTGGCTAAATGGCGTTTCTGTATTATAATATACTGGCAGTCAACTAATTTCAGGAGAAATACCTGGTTAGGTAATTCGGGTTTTCCACCCAAACCCAATAATAAAAAGTAATCGGCATCTTTATATTTTTGATCATTTCCCTGTTGAAACGCTTTGGAAAGTTGGTAACAATTAGTGATAAGTGCAGTCCGGAACAGGCAATCGACATAGAAAGTTTTTTTTGTGGATATATCCTGGAGCGTGAAATCAGGCTTCAGGATCGTGCCTGCACATTCCTTTGCGTTTTGAACATGCCCCGAACCGCGATAGATGAGTTTGTAGTTTTCCTTTGGGAAAAGATACCGGCGTACATAATCCTCAAATCGTTTGCCTTTTCGAAAGGTTTCCGGAATAATATTGCGGGTTTGCAATAAAGGCGTAATCACTGTAATCATAGATACTGGACTTTGTAATACAACTTTAAATCAACGGTTGTTATTGTTACTGCACCTTGAACCCATCAATGTGATCTTGAATTTCAATCTTATATCAACAACTTAACCTGCCTGCTTTTTGATCAGTTAAACATCAATACAAATAATAAAAGTCCTATAATTTATATTATGTTAAATAGAAAATTTTTAATTTAATCTGAAACTTCGGTGTGATGGAGTAAGCAATACCAGGATAAAAGTTCAGTCTCGCGCCAAACCCTTTGATTTCGGTATCAATTGTGCTATTATTGAGGTCGTATTTTCCTTTCCCCGTTTTAATGCTGCCTCCCACACGGCTTTGCAGAAACAAATAAAAGCCAGATTTTCCTAAA
>CAYMKT010000159.1:0-5647 GCA_964391065.1 uncultured Terrimonas sp.
TCGTCTTTCCATTTGCCTGACCGGAAAACTGAAATTTCTTTTCGGGGTTCCTCCATTACTGATCTTAATTTTTTTTGATTCGATAAAGATCGAAAAATGCAATGCAAATATACGTTAGATTAATCGCGCATTGGTTACATTTGCGGCTTATAGTCATTGATGGAATCGCTACGTGAATACCTGCTTATACTGATCAGCACGCCGTTGTACATTGTAATCATTGGCGCTGAAATACTATTGAGCAATTACCGGTATAAAAAGGTGTATAGCTGGAAAAATACCGCAAACAACATATACCTGATGCTGCTTAACGGGGGGATAGACCTCTTATTCCGCGGCGTATATGTGATCATATTATCTTATTGCTACGATCGTCAAATACTTTCGTTCAGCAATGTGGTAGCTTATTGGATATTGTTACTGCTGCTGGAAGATTTTTTGTATTACTGGCTGCACCGTTTCGATCACGAAATAAGGATTTTTTGGGCGGTACATGTTACCCATCATTCATCCGAGTACATGAACTTTACAGTAGGATTCCGGTCTTCAGTTTTTCAACCTTTGTATCGTTTCTTTTATTTTATCCCTTTGGCTTTTTTGGGTTTTAAGCCCCTGGATATTTTATTCATATACTCAGCCACGCAAATCTGGGGCATTTTCGTGCATACAGAACTCGTAAAAAAGATGGGATGGCTCGAAAAAGTGTTGGTTACTCCCTCCCACCACCGCGTTCACCACGCATCCAACCCAACATACTTAGACCGTAATATGGGTATGTTTTTAATTATTTGGGACAAAATGTTCGGTACTTTTCAAGCGGAATTGACTGCAGACAGTTACCAACCGCTAAGATATGGATTGACCCAACCCCTCAAAGAAAATTCACCGTTAACCATTTTATTTCATGAATGGAAGGCTATCGTGAATGATATTAAAAGAAAAGATATTAGCTGGAGACAGAGGCTGGGGTATATTTTCGGTCCCCCTGGCTGGAGCCACGACGGTAGCCGGCTTACGAGCAAAGCACTAAGGGCTGAAGAAAGCGCTTCAGAAAATGCGGTTAAGGATAACGTAGCTTCTGTTGATCTGCAAATCCCACCGGTCGCTTTATATAATATTAAAGATGAACCGGATTCCTGACCCCGGCTTATCCACAATCGTTTGCGGTCTTTTCACAACCTGCTTTTCGTGTGCTCCTTTCATCCTAAATTTGCGCATCTTTTTACTATAAGAGCAAGTTCACATTTATGAATGTATTTGATTTACAAACCAATGAATTTCGTTCACGTCATATCGGGCCTAATGAAACGGAGTGCAGGCACATGTTGCAGACAATAGGCCTATCTTCCCTGGACGAACTGATTGATAAAACGGTTCCGGCATCTATTCAGTATAAGGAACCTCTGCAATTACCGGCTCCCCAAAATGAATATGAGTACCTGCAGGAACTCAAAAAAATAGCCCGGCAGAATAAAGTTTTTAAAACCTACATAGGGCAAGGGTACTACGGAACCATTACCCCGTCTGTTATTTTGAGAAATGTTTTTGAAAACCCGGGATGGTATACCCAATATACGCCTTACCAGGCCGAAATATCGCAGGGCAGGCTCGAAAGCCTGCTTAATTTCCAAACGTTAATAGCCGACCTTACGGCCCTGCCATTTGCCAATGCCTCCCTTTTAGATGAAGCCACTGCGGCTGCCGAAGCTATGGCGATGTTGTTTCATCATGTAAACAAAGCCGGCACGCCTCAAAAATCCAGGTTTTTTGTCGACTTAGCTGTTTTCCCGCAAACGATAGATGTGCTGATTACCCGGGCCGAACCTATAGGAATAGAGTTGATTTTTGGTGAATTTAATAATGTATCGCTCGATGAAAGTTACTTTGGCGCAATCGTACAATATCCCGATAACAATGGTTCCATCAATGATTACACGAGCTTTATAAAGGATGTACATGCCGCTAACGGTTATGTGGTAATGGCTGCCGACCTGCTGGCGCTTACCCTGCTTACTCCTCCCGGTGAATTGGGAGCCGATGTGGCAATAGGCTCTGCCCAAAGGTTTGGTGTACCCGTTGGATTCGGCGGACCGCATGCTGCTTTCTTTGCAACCAAAGAGGATTTTAAAAGAGGGATGCCAGGTCGTATTATTGGCGTAAGTATCGATGCCCAGGGTAATCGTGCCCTAAGGAT
This sequence comes from uncultured Terrimonas sp., assembly GCA_964391065.1. Lineage (GTDB taxonomy): Bacteria > Bacteroidota > Bacteroidia > Chitinophagales > Chitinophagaceae > Agriterribacter. The sequence goes on from CAYMKT010000159.1 coordinate 2,195, forward strand.
GGCTTTGCAAACAAGGGAACAACATATAAAAAGAGAAAAAGCCACTTCTAATATTTGTACCGCACAGGCGCTATTGGCCAATATGGCTGCCATGTACGCGGTATACCATGGACCGGAAAAATTAAAGGAAATAGCAACCCGCATCACCGTTTTAGCGAAAACCTTGTCGGAAGGTTTAAACGAACTGGGATATACCAATGTCAACAATCACTATTTTGATACGCTTAAAGTACAGGTAAGTAATGCCTCAAAAGTAAAAGCGGTGGCAGAAGCGCATGAGGTAAATTTCAGGTATTTCGATGAAAAGCATGTGGGTATTGCTATTGATGAAACCACTTCGCAAAACGATGTGCTGGATATACTATATATTTTTGCGGAAGTTTCGGGGCATAGCGGAGTGTCGGTCACCTTTAATGAAGAAGATATACTCGATCATATTCCCGGATATGCCTCCCGCAATACCGCATATCTTACACATACCGTATTTAATACGCACCACAGCGAAAGTGAAATGATGCGTTACATCAGGTATCTTGAGAATAAGGATCTTTCGCTTATTACCTCAATGATTTCTTTGGGCAGTTGTACCATGAAGCTCAACGCAGCTACAGAAATGATGCCCGTTAGTTGGCCCGAATTTGCCCATATCCACCCTTTTGCGCCATCCAACCAGACAAAAGGATATGCTTATGTTATTGATGCGTTAGGTCAATACCTGTGTGCGGTTACCGGTTTTGATGTTTGCAGCCTGCAACCCAATAGTGGCGCCCAGGGAGAATATGCGGGACTGCTCGCTATCAGCAGGTATCACAAGGCGAATGGAAATAATCAACGCAACGTTGTACTTATTCCCATTTCGGCACATGGCACCAACCCGGCGTCGGCGGTTTTAGCAGGCTTGAAAGTAATTGTAGTGAAGAGTGATGATGAAGGACATATTGATGTTGCCGATTTAAAAGCCAAAGCGCAGCAGTATAAAGACACCCTTGCCGCGTTAATGGTTACCTACCCTTCTACCCACGGGGTATTTGAAGAAGGAATAAAAGAAATATGCCGCATCATTCACGACAATGGCGGACAGGTATACATGGATGGGGCCAACATGAACGCGCAGAGTGGCTTAACCTCGCCCGGAAGCATAGGCGCCGACGTATGTCATCTTAACCTGCACAAAACTTTTTCTATTCCGCATGGTGGTGGCGGGCCGGGCGTGGGTCCTATTTGTGCCAAAGAACACCTCGCACCGTATATACCATCACATATAGCCACGGAAACCGGGCATATGGTCAGGGCAAACGGTTCTTCGCTTATCAATTCCTATGGTGCAGTAAGCGCCGCCCCTTATGGCTCGGCGTCCATTCTGCTGATCAGTTATGCCTACATAAGACTGCTCGGCGCCTACGGCGTTAAAATGGCAACCGAATATGCCATACTCAATGCTAACTACATGAGGGCCAGGTTGCAAAAATATTTCGAAGTACTTTACCTCGGAGCCAATGGAACCTGTGCGCACGAATTTATAGTAGATATTCGTCCCTTTAAAGTGGGTTCCGGGATCGAAGCTGAAGATGTGGCGAAGCGGTTAATGGATTATGGCTTTCACGCGCCAACTATGAGCTTTCCGGTTCCGGGAACGATTATGATTGAACCTACTGAAAGTGAAGACAAGGGAGAACTGGATCGGTTTTGCGATGCCATGATCAATATTTACTACGAAATCAAAGCCATTGAAGAAGGTAAGTTTGATAAAACGGACAATCCCCTAAAAAATGCACCGCATACCATGCAGGTGATTTGCGCCGACGAATGGAACCATTCCTACAGCAGGCAGGACGCAGCATTCCCGCTTTCCTATATTACCAATAATAAATTTTGGCCCAGTGTTTCAAGAATCAATAACACTTATGGCGACAGGAACCTCGTTTGTACATGCGAGCCGCTTGAAAATTATATGGAGGCGGAAAAAGGCTGAAGTGGTGCTGGATAACGCGGGAGCGGATGTTACACCCTGCCCCCGCTCCTTTCCTCCCATATACAAGCAAGATGCGTAATGGTTTCAACACTTTTTTGCATATCCTGTACACTTACGTATTCGTGTTTGCCGTGAAAAGCCATTTCCCCGGTAAAAATATTAGGACAAGGTAAACCCATGAACGAAAGGCGGGAGCCATCAGTGCCGCCTCTTGCGCTGCTCAATACGGGCTTTACGCCGGCTCTTTGAATGGCTTCCACCGCGTAAGCGCTAACCTGGGGATGGTTATTCAATACCTCTTTCATATTACGGTACTGTTCCTTAATTTCAATTGCTGCGGTAGCCCCAGGGAATTTTTTGAGCGTTTCATTTATTTTTTCCTTCAGTAAGGCTTCGTACTCGTATAGTTTCTCTGTATTGAAATCCCGTATAATAAATTGAACAGTTACCTTTTCAGCAATTCCATTAACGTGCACGGGATGAATAAAGCCATCTCTTCCCTCTGTGGTTTCCGGTGAAAGCTGATCCGCTGGCAATGATTCCAGGAAAGATGCTGCTGCTTTTAATGCATTCACCATTTTATTTTTTGCATAGCCGGGATGCGCGCTTACGCCGGTAAAAGTTACAGTAACGCCATCGGCAGAAAATGTTTCGTCTTCAAACTGTCCAAGTTCCCCTGCATCTAACGTATAGGCGAATGCAGCCCCTAATTTCTGCAGGTCAACTTTATCCACTCCCCTGCCGATTTCCTCGTCTGGAGTAAATAATATCTTAATTGTTCCGTGTTTAATATGTGGATGCGTTGATAGAAAGTGTACCATATCCATGATTACGGCTACCCCTGCCTTATCGTCCGCCCCCAGCAAAGTTGTACCCGACGCAGTAATAATATCGTCTCCCTTTTTCTGGATAAGATATGGATGATCGGCGGTTGTTATGACTTGTGTTTGATCATCCGGCAAAACAATATCCTGTCCATCATAATTTTGGTGAATGATGGGTTTTACATTGGTTCCCGGGCAGTCGCTCGAAGTATCAACATGTGCGCAAAAACAAATAACGGGTACGTCTTTACCGGTATTCGGCAAAAGCGTAGCATATACATAGCCGTTTGGATCAAGTACAGCATCAGATATACCCATATCTTTCAGTTCCTTCACCAGCAAAACGGATAGATCCTTTTGTTTTTCGGTAGATGGGAACGATACTGAATGCGGATCGGACTGGGTGTCTATCTGCACATATCGCAGGAATCTTTCGGTTACGGTGTAAACATATTTGCTGAACATGAACAGGCGTTTTTAAAATTGTTGAAATACGGTAATCTGGTTCGCTTTCATTTCAATCATACTGTTATTTGAGTAAAAGCATGTTGATTGTATATCATAAAAGGAACAATCATCAAAATTATCCAAAGCACAATAATAAACAGCTTTTCTTTATAACTGAGTTTATCGGTTACTGGTGCCGTCAATATTTTA
>CAYMKT010000159.1:5747-7559 GCA_964391065.1 uncultured Terrimonas sp.
AATAACGATTCAACTTAGGTTTGTGTTAATAAAAAAATAAGTTATTATTTTGAATTATCAATATTGAATAGTGGCAGTACTGTTTGCCGTTAAATAAAAAATATGAAAGGATACGCGTTATCCACCTGTAAAACGGTGATTATTTTTCTTATCCTGACCCTCATATGGGTGCTGGCCACAGACTACCTCCTGTTTCGGTTTTGGGGGGACAATTTAGATGTATATTTTTTCTTACAAAGCGTTAAGGGGGTAATTTTTGTAATTATCGCAGCAGCAGCGGTTTATCTTGCCATCCGGCGTAACAATAAATACCTCAAACAGGGTCCGGATGATCTTGCTTCTGGAACTGCCGAATTACATACCGTCCTGGAACAAATTGAGCATGGAATTGCACGTTTCAATAAAGAGGGAAGATTTTTGTATGCTAATCCCTTTTTTTGCCAGCTTACAGGATATTGCCTGAAAGAAATCATACAACAGCATTACAGTTTTATCATTAAACCAGAAGACAATGTGGAGCTGGACTATTGGGATATGTTATTAAAGCAGGGCAAGTTGAGCCGGATGAAAAATATCGCATGTATTACCACTAAATCTGGCGAGAAGTTGATTTGCAACGTATCGGTTAATGAAGTACAAAATGCAGCCCTGGGATTCAATTATATACTTACACTCGAAAACGTTACCAACTCAGGGGAGGAGAAAAAGAAACTCGAGGAGCGTCTTAAAAGATACAACATCCTCAGCATGGCCACCATGGAGGGTTTATGGGATTGGAACATGCTTACCGGCCAACTTTATTACAACTCAAATATCAAACGCTTGTTTGGGTTTGATGATGCCGAATTGCAAAAGGGCTATGCCTGGTGGGAAAGCAATATTCACCCGGATGATCAGGAGAAGGTACTCAATAGTATGAACGCGGCTTTGCAACTCACTCACCTCACTAACATAAAAAATGAATATCGCTTTGCCTGTAACGACGGTTCCTATAAAACGATCAACGATTGCTTCTCCATTTTACGCGATGCGGAAGGCCGGCCTTTCAGACTGATTGTTTCTATGCACGACGTAACGGAACAGCGCGATCTTCAGAAGCAGGTTGCTGAGAAAGAAATTATCTATCGCCGGCAATTAGCGAGAACCGTGATGGATGCGCAGGAAAGTGAACGAAGGAAGCTGGCGGAGGAATTGCACGATAATGTAAACCAGTTGCTGGGTGTAGTTAAATTGTATATTGAACATTCCATTGCCAATAATGAGGTAAGGGATAGTTTGTTGAAAAAAAGCAATGAATATATCGACAGGGTAATTGAAGAACTCAGGAATCTTTCTAAAAACCTTGCGCCACCTTTACTGGCGGAGCTTGGATTAAGAGATTCGTTAATGAGTATTGCAGAAGCTATTACTGAAGTTCAGCCCATTAATATCCAGGTAGATGTAGATCAACTTCATGAAACCACGCTTACCGACAGCCATAAACTGATGTTATACCGGATCGTTCAGGAACAGTTGAACAATATTATGAAACATGCAAATGCAAAGAATGTTCTAGTTCACGCAGCCCGGAAGAACAACAAAGTGCTGCTGGTGATTACCGATGACGGAACCGGCGCCGATTTAGCCGCGGATAACCTGCAGGGAATGGGGTTGAGAAATATCCGCAACCGGATAGAACTTTACCACGGAAAAACAAACTTTCAAACCTCACCAGGAAAAGGTTTCGTGCTGAATGTGGAATTTGAGATATGAAAGAACAAACAACGGTTTACCCGAAATGACGGTAAGGATTAAACGTCATTTCGACTGAAC
>CAYMKT010000160.1:0-1108 GCA_964391065.1 uncultured Terrimonas sp.
CCTGTTCGCCATCGCCATCCTTGCTGTTCTTATTGCAGTTGGTATTTCTTTGTTCGTGGGTTATGCGCCGCAGTTCGGGCAGGCGCCTGAAAGGAACTATGGCGCCGCCATACAATCTTCTCCAAATTATAAGAACGATAGGTTTATCAATCTTACCGAAACCACAATGGACATGAGTGTAGGTAATGTGGTGAAAATTACGAAGGAACTGATCAACGCCAAGAATACGGTACCACAAGAGCCATTGCCTGTTCAATTCGGCGAAGGTCGCGAACGGGTGAGCGACACCGCCACATATATTACCTGGTACGGGCATTCTGCCCTGCTGCTGGAAATGGAAGGCAAGCGCATCCTGCTCGATCCAATGTTTGGCGCTTACTCAAGCCCGGTATCTTTTTTCGGGAAGCGGTTCGCGTATCAAAGTCCTATCGATATTAATGCATTTACAAACATCGATGCGGTTATTCTGTCTCATGATCATTACGATCACCTGGATTACGGGTCGATCTTACAATTAAAAGATCAGGTCAGCCATTTTTATGTGCCGTTGGGTGTTGGTTCACATTTGCAGTATTGGGGTGTTGAGCCTGCCAAAATCACGGAATTGGATTGGTGGGAAACCGCGGAAGCAGGTGGCTTTAGTTATACTGCCACACCCGCCCGGCATTTTTCCGGGAGGGGAATACTGGACCGGGATAAAACGTTATGGGCTTCCTGGATTGTAAAAGGAAAATACAGCAACATCTATTTTAGTGGCGACGGTGGGTACGGTACGCACTTTAAGGATATTGGCGAAAGATATGGTCCTTTTGATTTTACATTGATGGAATGCGGTCAATACAACGAAAAATGGGCGAATATTCACATGATGCCCGAACAAACGCTGCAGGCAAGCATCGACCTTCGCGGAAAGGCCATGATGCCTATTCATTGGGGAGCATTTGCGCTTGCCGTACACCCCTGGAGAGAACCGGCGGAGCGATTAATGAAAGCTGCTGCTCAGGCCGGGGTAACAGTTGCATTTCCAGTCATTGGACAGCGTTTTTCCATTCATGCAGCTTTGCCTGACATTAAATGGTGGGAAGAAAATGTTATGGAAAAGCAGCCA
>CAYMKT010000160.1:1208-7456 GCA_964391065.1 uncultured Terrimonas sp.
ATGAGTTGCGCCGGGGTTTTCGCCAAAAAGCCTGTGGGAAGCTGTTCGAACCCGTCGCGAATAAAAGTGAGGCATGGAGCCCTGTGTGCCGGTATAATTCAATTAAATAGTGGTATTTATTTTGATTTTATAATTTATTTTCCATTATTTAGTGGAATACACTTAATTTTGTAGTCCGAATATGGCCACCAAGCAAGAGGTAGAGCATTTCTTAAATCAGGTAAAGGATAAAATCAGGGTATTTGATGTTGTCTTCCGGCCAAGAGACAAAAACCTTGATACGTTGTCAGCATTAGACATAACCGCCATGAGACGGAAGGAATACCTGATGAACCTAAAAGCTGAGGATTATTATGCAGGTCCCAAACAAGATACTTACGACACGACTAAGCCAGACTATTATGAATTTGGCATTCAAATAAAGGGGGAAACAGTTTACATCAAAATAAGCCATGGGCTGCTTAATAAGCCAGTGGACTGCATGTCTTTTCATATTGCAACATTTCCCATGAACTACCCGCTAAAAACAGAATGAGTATGAAACAACAAATCGAATGTCCATATTGTAACGGAACCGCTAATCTTCACAAAGAAGTTAGAGAATTAAACTATCGTAAAGATGCGTTTAAGATAGTTGCCCATTTTTACAAGTGTGAAAAATGCGGAGAGGAATTTACAACCACGGCGGCAGACACCATGAGTTTAACACAGGCACATAACCAGTACAGGGAAAAAAATAATATCCCCTTTCCGGAAGAAATTGCCGCTATCAGGGAAAAATACGAATTATCGGCCTCTAAGATGAGTGAAGTGCTTGGATTGGGTGCAAATGGGTATAGTAATTATGAGAATGGCGAAATTCCTACTCCTGCTTACGGCAATTTAATAAGTGCCGCTGCGGAACCGCAAACTTTTATGAATATGCTTGAAAAAGCAAAAGAACATTTTTCTGAAAATGCTTATAAAAAAGCAAAAGAGAGCGTTGCTTACTTAATTCAAACAAATAGCCGGAACAAAAACCAGTATGCTAACCTGAATGTTTATAACGAGCCTAATAATTTTACAGGGTATAGAAAACCTATTCTCCCTAAAATTGCAAACCTTATAACTTATCTTATTCAAAATTCGAACCCCGATTTTAACGATAAACTGAAACTTAATAAGCAATTATTTTATATTGATTTTACACACTATAAAAATCATGGTGTATCTGTAACCGGCTTAAGTTACCGGGCTATTCAATATGGACTCGTACCTGCCAATTACGACAATATTTATGCTTACCTGGAATATGAGCAAATTATCAGTTCTCAATTTTTAAAACTTCCCAATGGCAGTGCAAGGGAAATTTTTGTTTCTGATGCCGATTTTGATAAAATGCTTTTTAGCGATGAAGAAAAAAATACCATTTCTGCTATCACAGAAAAGTCTGCAAATATTTCCTCATGGGATATTGTGGAACTAAGCCACCAGGAGAAAGCATGGAAAGAACTTGAAGCCGGCAAACAATTAATAAAATACCAGGATTACGCATTTGAATTAGCGGCACTATAGGCATTTGCAACGCCGCGCCGGGGCTTCATCGAAAGTTAGTGTGGGAAGCTGTGCAACCCCTGTACTGAACGATTCGCCGGGGTCGCACTCCATCGCAATAGACTGGCTGTGCAGGCCCCGGCGCGAATAAATGAAGTATACCGCCTCATCGGCGCATAGGTAATGAACTGTAAAATTGTGGGCATGAACTGCATATATCATTAGTGGGATAAGTTGTACATTACAGATTGGGCTATGCACAAAGCAATGCTACCAAACCGGCGCCCGCGGGCTGGGGTGAATATAAATATCGTTGGGTGAAGGCACCCAACGATAAGATTTTTTTATGCAGATGGAAAGCTCCACCACATGAAGCACAGCACCAAAAGCTATTTATTTAATACGAAGCAGTGCGAGGGTTTCACCTTTGGGAAGCTCCCTGGCTGTGTAGTAAAGACTGAGATCGTGATGGGCATTATTTTTTTCTAATTGCAATAATTCTTTTACGGGTATCACCATGCTTAAGTCGGCGCCGCTTGCATTTGTAAATGCCCATTTCTTTAACACATTTCCTGTCTCATCTTTTAACACGATGGTTCTGTCGGTACCGGCGCCCTCCATTGTGCAATGTTTGTAGTTGATGCGCAGTTGATCGTTATCTTTTGCCTGGTCCAGTTGCAGTACCCTTAAACTCAGGGGTTGATTTACATACTGTTTCAGGATGAGCTTGTTATTGAGATATATCTCGTAACTGTCCAATCCTAATTTTGTTGTGAAGCTTAATACAGTGAAGGATAATGTAATCAGCGCAAACATGGTAATCAGCGATTGTTTGATAGCAGGTTTCATAATATTAATTTTTTAAATGAAAAATATTTGACTGGTCTCCATAGCAATATTAGAAGACTATGGAATGAAGCAGAAAAATAGTAGACCAGCATGCCAAATAGTAGACGAATGACCGGAATGATGAAGCTCTGCTGCGGTTCTGAGGCATGGTTGAACGATTGGCCGGGGTTACACACTCCCATACCGCAATAGCCTGGCTGCGACCTCGTCGCTGACCACCCAAGCCCCTATTTGACAGTGGTTAAATTTCTAATAGAAATGCTGGCGGCCATGTCGTAAACAGCCCTTAAATTGTCATATACAGCCTCTATCCAAATTCAATCTTCTTACCATCTTTGTTGTGTTGAAGTAATTGATCATTAACCAGCATTAAAGGTAAGTGGAGCAGCCACCACTCCAAAAACGGGCGGAACCGAAAAGCCAGACGAGTAGGAACAAAAACATATTTTATGCCGAGCAACACTGTTTCGCTACAAAGAGTGCTTAAAGCATCTCCGGAAAAAGTATACCGCGCATTTACCGAAGCCCCTGCAATCGCTTCATGGCTACCTCCTTTTGGATTTATTTGCACCGTGCACGAAATGAATGTAGAGACAGGTGGTTCTTATAAGATGTCATTTCAAAACTTTTCAACGGGGAATAGTCATTCATTCGGTGGCACATACCTGGAAATCAAACCCAATGCATTTTTGAAATACACGGATAAATTTGACGATCCAAACCTGCCGGGAGATATGATCACTTCTGTGTGGTTCCGGAAAAATATTGCGGGTACAGAAATAAAAATTACGCAGGAAGGAATTCCTGCTGCTATACCTGTAGAAATGTGCTATTTAGGCTGGCAGGAATCACTGGAAAAGCTGACTAAGTTGGTAGAGCCTGAGATTCCGGATGTATGATTCGAGACCGTACTCCATTTACAGCCATTAGATTTAATATTCCGGATGGCGGGCCTCAAAAACAAAAAGCTGCGTAAACCATGCAATTTATGCGGCTTGATAGGGTCTTTCGTCGCACAGGGGTCACCAAAAGCAGTTGCGGTAACCTATGAACCCCCCTGCGCTGAACGATTCGCCGGGGTCGCACTCCAAGCGCAATAGCCTGGCTGTGAAGACCCCGGTCGCGAACAAAAGTTTTGCCTTGTGGCTATTTGTTTTAACTATATTGAAATAGTAATGATGAGGCACAGGTCTGGCTGTTCACAAAACAGTGCTACCAAACCTGCGCCAGCGTTGAAAGAAATACCATCAGGAAAACCGGCGTTTGCAACATCAATAGCCTGGTAAAAATTGTTGATCGCTGAGGTAAAGCCTGTTCTTTTTCTGATGAGTTCCGCCGGAAACCTACCCCTCAATTCAGATTCCGGTATTCATTTGGCGTCATTCCGGTTTTCTGTTTAAACAAACGGGTAAAATGTTGCGGATACTTAAAACCCAGATCATAAGCAATTTCGCTGATGGTTTTACCCGTATCAAAAACCTTGTTTTTGGCCACATCCATAATCTTGTTCTGAATGTATTCCTGTGGCGATTTCCCGGTTTCTTTTTTGATCAGATCACCAAAATAGTTTGCCGACAAATGCAGTTCATCGGCACAGTAAGCAACAGACGGTAAACCAATGCCGTGCGGCTTGTCTGAAGAAAAATAACTGTTCAATATATCTTCAAATTTTTCCAGCACACCCCTGTTCACATTTTCCCTGGTTATAAACTGGCGGTCATAAAAACGTTCGCAATAGTTCAGGAACAGTTCGATATTAGAAGCGATCAGCTTTTTGCTATGCTTGTCAACCGATTGGCTTAATTCATATTCAATCTTGGAAAAGCAATCAAAAACAATTTTCCGCTCTTTTTCTGAAAGATGTAATGCTTCGTTGGTGTTGTAACTGAAAAAGCTGTACTCATGTATGCTCTTTGCCAGCGGCGTGCCTTTTATCAGGTCGGGATGAAAGACCAACCCGTGTCCCATAGGCTGATAGTAATCTACCTTGTTCTCCACATCAATAACCTGGCCGGGAGCAATAAACACCAATGTTCCCTCCTGGTAATCATAATAACTACATCCATACTTTAAATTCCCGCATTTCACATCTTTAAGAAAAATACAGTAAAGTCCAAACGTCATCCTTGAGCCTGTTCTTTTTTTAGCCTTTGAAAAATCAACAATACTAACCAGCGGATGCAATGTTTCGTGGTTGTTAAATTCATTGTATTGGGCTATTGTATCGAAATGATATGCCTGTTCCATAGCTGCTATTTTTTCTGCACAAATTTAACTACTCCAATACAACTTCATGCACGGCTATATCCCAATCAGTAATAATGGTAGTAAAAGCAGTAATCCATATACCAATACCCCCGATTTCAGTGTTGAAATTTGCAGCATAAATAAACGAAGAAGCAATGAAACAAATGTTTTATCTCACAATTCTATTGTTTGCCGCTGTTACAACCCACGCAATAGCAGAGGAAACCGGTATTTTTCCATTAGAAGATGAAATCAAAAATATTTCTAAGAAGAAATGGCTTTGGATGGCAGACAAAAATGTAGATTCCTTAAATGCTCTGTTTGATGCAAAATCTGTTTTTGTTCACATGGGAGGAAGTTGGGGCAAAGAACAGGAACTCAATGTTATTAAAAGCGGAGGAATATGGTACAAGAAAGCGGATATTCATTCAGTTTCGGTGAATATAATTGGCAATACTGCCATCCTGTTAAATAACATTACCTTACTGGCAGTGGTAGGAGGAAATGAAGTAAGCAATCCCTTTATCGTTACTGAAGTATATATTAAAGAGAATGGGAAATGGATGTTGGGCTCCTTGTCTTTCACAAAACTATTAACTGCATAGCAGCGATGGCTACGCATGACATCATCTCAAAAACTGCCTTTACAGGTATCAAACGAAAATGAAGTATAAAAAAGTAAATAAAGTTCTATTAGCAATTTTTGCAGCCGTTCTTATTACGGGATGCCAGACCAAGGATGAAAAAGAAAATAAAGAAAACGGGTATATAACTATCAAAGAACAAGGCAGCTTTGCAGTTGGCGGAATAACCATTTCCGAACCCGGAACTTTTGATTTGAACAATGCGTTGCAACCGCAGGGACAAACTTTTCACGGTGATCATGCCTATGCCTTTTATCAAATCCCGGTAAACGCACGAAAATATCCGTTGGTTTTTTTGCATGGGGCCGGACAATCCAAAAAAACCTGGGAATCTACTCCTGATGGAAGAGAAGGTTTTCAGAATATCTTTTTAAGAAGAGGCTTTGGCGTTTACCTGCTTGACCAGCCCAGGCGCGGCGAAGCAGGCAGGAGTACTGTTGCGGCAACCATAACGCCAGCACCCGACGAACAGTTTTGGTTTACCCAGTTCAGGATAGGTAATTATCCTGATTACTTCCCTAACGTGCAGTTCCCAAAAGACAAAGCATCATTAGAGCAGTTTTACAGGCAAATGACCCCCAATACAGGTGCTTTTGATGCGAACGTTGTCACTGATGCCGTATCACAATTATTTGACAAAATCGGCGAGGGCATTTTGATTACGCACTCACAGGGTTGTGGTGCAGGTTGGCTCACAGCTATAAAAAACGATAAGGTTAATGCAGTAGTAGCTTATGAACCTTATAGCGGTTTTGTATTTCCAAAGGGGGAGCTGCCACAGCCTATAAATTCAACAGGGCTTTTCGGTGCGTTAAGCGGTGTGGAAATACCACTGGCAGATTTTGAGAAGCTGACCAAAAAACCTATCGTTATTTACTATGGCGATAACATTGCAAAAGAACCAACTAACGTATGGAACGAAGACCATTGGCGTTCAGGGCTTGAAATGGCAAGGCTATGGGCGGCTACCATCAA
>CAYMKT010000161.1:0-7206 GCA_964391065.1 uncultured Terrimonas sp.
TTCCGAGTGCATACCATCCTTCTGCATCCCTGCCTTCAATCGCGAGTTGTATTTGGGGTTTGCCGCTTTTAGGATCAACGATCGCTATCTGCACATTATATTCACCGGGAGTAAAATTCGCAGGAATAGAAAGATTGCCATTATACAGGTTATCGCCCGGAAGCCATTTGCGGATATCAGCAGTTGTGAGAAAAGTGATGCTGTCCTTTTCATTCCTGAGTTTTATAGCAAGCCTGAAATCTTTATAACAGGGAGCCACACCTTTATTTTCCCACCAGGTTTCAAATGGTAATTTGCCATTTCTTTGTATCGTTTGAGGGCAGGAGAATTTCCTGAGCACAAAACGGTAACCCATTTTTTTCAGCCATTCATCTACCAGCGGTTTCCATTCGTCGGGTACCGGTGAGGATTTTGCATTGAATGAAGAAATATGCCACTTCAGGCTTTGATCAAATATATACTTTACCTGCTCCTTGCTATAGCCTTCTTTATCTTTCCACCAATAAAGGGTTCCGCATATTTCGAAACTAACAGGGGCTTTTTTCCAGCTATCCTGCACACCGAAATTGATGATTGACTGCGGGTAGTAATCATACATATGAGTCCAGCCATTCTGGTCTTTAGCCCAAAAACCAAGATCGCCGATGCAATCTACCCTCCAGCCAACCGCGCCCCTGGAAGCGGCATACTTGTTGGTTTTTTCATCGGTCAATAGTTGAAGCAAGGGTGTTTTTTTAAAATGATCGGTATATGAATTCACCAATGCTTCCCGTGTTTTTTGGGTTAGCAGTTCCGATCCGCCCCCTTCACCCCATGCGCCCACAATAGACAGGTCAACCGCTTCCAATGCCATATGTCCATCGTACCGCTCCCCCAGTTTTTGTATAAATCCGCCGAAGTATTGTACGTAACGGGGGTCTTCAGCATCCACCATCCACTTGTTTACGGGGTTGTTGTATTTCCAGTCGCGCTTTTCTCCTACCATTTTTCTATACCAGGCCGGCACATCATTGTCGCCACTACCGTAGGAGGCCACCCGCAGCATAAGGGTTTGGCCTCTTGCTGTAGCTGTGGTCAATGCCTGGTCAATAAGATCCCAACGGTATTTTCCTTTTTCAGGTTCAAGGTATTTCCAATATACTCTCCAGTAAGCAATAGTAGTTTGAGGATGCCCGCTGTTGGTCAGATCACCGTTGAAGTCCTGGTACACAATCGGGTGTCCTTCGGTCCAACTCTGTTTATTATTCAGTGTAGACAGCGTATCGCCATTAAAACGCTGAAAAGTAGTAAAGCCGATTCCGGGATTGACCAGCACGTCATCAATTTCTTTTGGACGTGCAACCAATGTTCCCGAGTTGATTTGGGCAAGTGCTGAGTTCGAAAACAGCAGTACCTTAATGAAAATGTTGATTAACGGCGTACGCATATAGAATTGGTTTTATCGTTTTTTAAAGACAGGCAGCATCCTTCCCGGGCGGATGCAAACCGTGTTGTAATCAGGAATTAAGATCCTCAGTTGCGCAACCACATGTAATGGGTTCTGTTGTGATCAGAATATTATCAAAATACCTTTCCTGTTCTTTTACCGAACCTTTATTCCAATAGTTTTCAAAAAATACAGCATTGATCATATAACTGCCTGCCTTTGTGTTCCAGTCGGCCTGCCAGTTGAGATCGTAACTTCCCGCCTGCAACTGGTCGTTGATCCAAAATTCAAATATACCATCAGCCTTCCCGGGCGTGTTTAATTTCCTATCGATTTCTGCAATACGCCTGCTTCTACTTCTCCTTTTTGCCATCGCACCCGCATGCCCGCGCTGCCATCGCGGCCAACGCCATTCATTCGTATAAATTCTCCATCATCATTATCATAACCAAAATACCGATTGCTGATATCTTCATCGGTTTCAAAGTCATCGCAAAAAATAGTTCCGGCAGGCACATCCCTGCAGGTGAAACATGCCGGTGCAACAAAGGGGTTTGCCGCTGTGAAAAAATAATAGATAAATGGAAAAATAATATACAGCATCAGAACATCAATGTTACAATTTCAAACACAGTTTATATGATGGTCTTGCGCAGGCTAATACCGGTTCGGTTCCACGCATTAATGTTAACGACTGCCATAATTAACTGTGCTGTTTTTTCTATTCCAAACAATGCGATACACTTTTCATACACTTCATCCGATAGCCCATGCTGATGAATGAGCGTTATTTCCTCTGTTAACGCCAATATCGCTTTCTCCTCTTCCGTAAAGAGGTCAGTTTCCTTCCATGCATGAAGCAGGTAAATGCGTTGTTCTGTTTCGCCTAACGCCCGGGCGTCTTTAGTGTGCAGGTTCAGGCAGAATGCGCATCCATTGATCTGCGATGCTCTTATCTTAATGAGTTCTTTATGCAGCGGACTAATGGCCGTTGTTGCCAGGTAAATCTCCATGGCCCGCATCGCTTTATGTGCTTCGGGCTGCACATCCTTCATCAAAAATCTTCTTTTCATACTGCTCGTTTAGTGGTGGCTAAACCTAATAATGAAAGGTAAAGAAATTATTTTGTTCGTTTTGGAAATATTTTGAAAGAATAGAATTTGCTTTATCTTTACGAAACCTAAAAATAATCTACTGTCATGACATTTCACGGTTTTGTCAATACCTGTCGCTATGGCGTCCTTCTTACTACCGTTTTTCTTGCATTCACAGCAAAACCTCAATTACTGCCGGCGCAGGAAACGGATTTGACAAAGCAAGGCATATCCATTATTCCTTACCCTAAGGAAGTAAGATTGCAGGGAACCGATTTTGTGCTGGATCAGCATATCAATATTGTGCTGGATAAGAATGCTTCCGAAAGTGATCAATTTGCTGCCGCCGGACTTGCCGGATTTTTAAAGGGTCAATTTGATTTGACAGTGAATATCAGCAAAAACGTTTCTAAAAATTCCATTCAACTAACGCGCAAACGGGCCGATAAAAAATTGGGTGCGGAAGGATATACATTATCGGCAGATCAACATGGATTGGTTGCAAGCGCCAGCACAGATGCCGGGTTATTTTATGCCGTGCAGACCATTACGCAGCTTATTCAGCAAAAAGGAACGGAGGTGTTTATAAAGGGCATGCAGTTGCGCGATTGGCCGGATACCAAACAAAGAGCCGCGCACTACGATACAAAACACCACCAGGATACAAGGGCGTTTGTAGAAAGCTTTATCCGCGATCTTGCCAAATACAAAATGAATATGCTCATCTGGGAGTGGGAAGATAAATTCGAATATCCGAGTCACCCCGAAATAGGGGCGCCGGGCGCTTTTACCATGCAGGAAATGCAGGAACTCACACGCTACGCTCAAAAATATCATATACAGATTGTTCCGCTTGTGCAGGGTTTGGGGCATGTAAGTTTTATTTTGAAATGGCCCCAGTTTGCACATTTAAGGGAGATACCCGCTTCTAATTTTGAGTTTTGTCCATTGAAAGACGGCTCCTATGCGTTGCTGAATGATTTGTGGCAGGATGCTATCAAGGCTACCCCGGGTTCGGAATACGTTCATATTGGAACCGACGAAACCTATGAACTGGGGCTATGCGCAGATTGTAAAAAGAAAGAGGCGGAAATAGGAAAGAGCGGCTTATTCCATTTGTTCGTGGGGAAATCGGCGAGGCTGGTGCAGTCTTCCGGCCGGCAGGTGATGGTGTGGGAATCGCCTATGGGCTGGACAAAAGGCCGTTTGCAGGCATACCACAACGATATGAAGCAGGAAAAGCCGGTAACGCCGCAAAAAGGGGTTATTATGACCGAGTCGTATGGCTATGAAACCCCCGATCTAAAATATGCTAAAGAGTCCAGGGCGTTGGGTTACCCCGTGTATGCATATGATCCCAATCCCGGCATCGAACAATTATTTCTCCCCTACTTTTTTGTGAAAAGTAAGAGCGATACACTTAGCGGCTGTCTCGAAAATTCGTACGATTTCCTGAAGCAGAATTTGGGAAAAGGTGTTTTTGATGGGGTGATTCGTACATCATGGGATGATGCCGGGCTACCCATGCAGGCCTGGATGCTCACCTTCGCCACTACAGCCGCTTTTTCGTGGAATGCTGCGGCGCCTTCCCTGCCGGAATTTACCAGCACTTTTTTTAAGAACAGGTACGGCAACAAATCGGTTAAAATGGATTCGCTTTACCGCTTGCTGAACGAAGGCGCTTATTTTTATATGGAGAGCTTCGAACGAAGGGTTTGGCACTGGGGCGATATCGGTAAAACACATTTGCCCGATTTACCAAGAGGCGATGCTCTTGAATATGATCCTTTCTGGAACAAACGCTATGCCGGCAGGATAGAGAGCAGCCATGTTTTTTTGGAGAAGATGAACAGGGCGATAGACATTTGTAAACAAAACCTGGCGCTTGGCGTTAGCAATGCTTACGATGTGGAAGTATTCATGAGTATTGCCAATTTGATAAAGCATACCGCGCTCACTTATCTCGATCTGTCGCACCTGGAGCAGGCTGTTACAGCGGCGCATGAACAGCGTTTTGTTAACTTTGATACTTCCTACCATCATCTTACGGATGCGGAAAATATTGTAAAAGCCCAATTGGCAAGAAGAGAAAAAGTATATACCGAACTCGTATCGTTATGGGAAAAAACAAGGTTACCCAAAGGGATGTCTACTCCCGAAAAAATATATTTTTTTGAGCAGGACCGTACGCGGCATTTCGCCAATCGCGTTCCCGGTATGAGCTATTTGATTTACGATGAACAATTGCTCAACCTGGAAGGGTACCTGCAGCAACTCGAAGCATACAAAGCTTTTTTTCACGAGCGGTTTTTGAGTGATTCCGGAAAAAAATAATGCAACCATCTCAAACTTAAAAGTGAACGATAATGTCTGTATCAAGAAGAAATTTTGTAAAAACCGTTTCAATCACGGCGGCTGGATTGGGACTGGCAGATCCCTTTCATGCTTTTGCAAAAAATAAAGAAGAACGGGTGAAACTGGGGTTTATCGGAACTGGACTAAGAGGACAGGCGCACCTGAGTACGGTGCTTAAAAGAAATGATGCAGAGGTGGTGGCGATTTGCGACGTAGATGCCCGTATGCTGCAAACCAGTAAGGAGTTATTTAGCAAAGCGGGAAAGCCAATGCCAAAAGTATATACCGGGGATGATTATGCCTATCGGAAGCTATTAGATGCAAAGGGCATTGATGCCGTTATTATCGCTACCCCATGGGAATGGCATAAGCCCATGATTATAGATTCTTTGTCTTCAGGATTAAAATACATAGGCACAGAAGTGGTGTTGGGCATTACGCTCGAAGATCACTGGGAAGTGGTGCGAAGCGCCGAGCGCAACAATGCGCATGTAATGATGCTTGAAAACGCCTGCTACAGGCGTGATACGCTCGCCATAATGAATATGGTGCGACAAGGTATATTCGGAGAAATTATGCATGTGCAGGGCGGCTACCAGCACGATTTGCGCGGCGTAAAATTCAATGACGGGGTAACACCTTATAACAGTGGCGCCGAATTTGGCGACAAAGGATTTTCGGAGGCGAAGTGGCGAACCAACCATTCGGTAAAACGCAATGGAGATTTATATCCCACGCATGGCGTAGGACCTATTGCTATGATGATTGACATCAATCGCGGCAACCGCTTTGAATCGCTTTCCTCTTTTGCTACAAAAACCAGGGGCTTGCATAACTATATTGTTAAAAAAGGAGGAGCCGATCATCCCAATGCAAAACTGCGTTTTACATTGGGCGATATTGTAACTACACAATTGAGATGCGCCAACGGCGAAACCGTTTTCTTACAGCACGACACTAATTTACCCCGGCCTTACTCTCTGGGGTTCCGTGTACAAGGCACTAATGGCATCTGGATGAATCTTCACAACGGAATTTTTATTGAGGGGCAATCAAAGTATGATCATGAGCATTGGGATGATGCGAAGACATGGTTGGATAAATACGATCACCCGCTATGGAAAAAATGGAGTGAGCAGGCCTACCTTACCGGCCATGATGGCATTGATTTTTTTGTGCTGCACGGCTTTGTAGAAGCGATCAAAAGAAAAAAGCCAACACCGATGGATGTGTATGACGCCGCAAGCTGGAGTGCTATTACACCACTCAGCGAAGCTTCAATAGCGTTGGGTAATCAAACGGTGGATTTTCCTGATTTTACCGGTGGCAAATGGATGAGCCGCAAAAATGATTTTGCGGCAACGGAGGAATATTAATGTTACCTATCAAGAAATTCCTGTATGCAACGCCCAAGCTGTTCAATATCTGCTGCTGTGTGATGGCTGTTAATCACCACCCGGGTAATGAAATCATCTTCCGGCATAGGATAGGCGAAGCTGGAAATGAGGATATCTTTCTTTTCCAGAAATGGATACAGTTCATTTTGAGTGGTATAAAATACCGGGTAATGGTCAAAGTGCTGAAACAGACCGGTATTGCCGATAAGGGTATGGAAACGGGTTACATTTTCATGTAATACCATTCTCCTTTTCGCAAATAGCCCGTCCGACTTTAAATAAGCATAGAGGTAGGCAGGGATAATAGGGGAGGAGGTGTTGAAGTAGGCGCTCCTCTTCAACCGGTCAATGATTTTTTTGCCGGAAAGCACTAACCCGCCCGGAATGCCCATGGCTTTACCGAAAGAGCTTACTACGATCAAACTTACATTAGGCGGCGTTTTAATTTCGTTAAAAATGCCTGAGCCATTGTTTCCCGTAATTCCGAAGCCATGGGAATCGTCAATGATCAGCGTAATGTTTTTATCATTCGGAAGGGTTGCTACCCAGTTAAAATTGTAGTTGACCGCGAGCAGCGGATCAAGCGAGTTGGTAACGATAATAAGCGATGAAGCAGTTTTGCTGTTGATTATTTTATGCAGTTCACCAGCCCAAATATCAAAATCTGCATAAAAAAAATCCGAAGGCTTTGTGCATACAGCCGGGTGAGCGTTGGGCGCAAAAATCAATTCGCCTTTGTTCATAAAATATCGCACTGCGAGTTGTCCGGCCATATATCCCGACGATACGGTGAGTGCCGACTCTGCACCGGCGAAAGCGGCGAGGTGCTGTTCGGCGTCTTCATATACCTTTAAGCGAAAGTTGGAGTTGCGGGAGCTGGAATAATTGGTGCCATACCGGCTTATACCTTCTGCAAGATATTCCTGGAATTCAA
>CAYMKT010000162.1:0-2182 GCA_964391065.1 uncultured Terrimonas sp.
GGTGAAAACAACAGGATCGAAGAAGGGTATTCGATGTACTATTTATGGGGGTATAAAACCGGCGGTATTTTTCAAAATCAGGCTGATATTGACGCATGGCGGCAGCATTATGCAGACGGCATACTTGGACAGGACCCCAACGATCCTTCGGTTGGTTTGGCATATGCGCCCGGAGACCTGTATTTCCAGGATGTGTATGGCAATCCAAAAGATAATAGTGAGCGGTACAGCCCCAACCCGGATGGGCTGGTTAATACCAACGACCGGACCTACCTGGGCAAAACCATTCCCGGCTATTACTACGGATTTAACCTCGGCACTAACTACAAGGGTTTCGATTTCAGCATCTTTTTCCAGGGCGTAGGCGACGTGCAAAAATACAATGGGGTAAGATCGGGACTGGAAGGCATGAGTGCACTTTCCAACCAATGGGCTACCACATTAAACCGGTGGACCCCCAACAATCCGTCTTCTATTATGCCAAGAGCAGTGTATGGCGATCCCCAACAAGCGTTGCGGTTTTCCGACAGGTTTGTTGAAGATGCCAGTTATATACGGTTGAAGAATATACAGATAGGATATTCCCTGCCGAACACACTTTTAAACAGGGCAGGATTTATCCAAAACTTTAGAATATATGTAGGGGCGATTAACCTGTTTACCGTTACCGGCTATACCGGGCTTGATCCTGAAAATGATCTTATTCCGCCTACGCGCCAGGTTCAGTTTGGTATTAACGCAACATTCTAATTTTAAAATTTATGAAAATGAAAATATTGATAAAAAAAATAGCGGTGCTCACCATTTTTTTGGCGGCCACAACGCTTTATTTCGGATGTAACCGGTCGCATCTCGACCTCTTGCCGCACGGACCTACGGAGGAGTCGTACTTTAAAGAGGAAAATGATTTTGCCAAAGCCGTATATGGCGTTTACGCCAAAATAAATGATGTGTATTGGTTCCGGGGAAATCCGCGAGCAAGCACCATGCCCATTTATTTATTGCCCGGTGATGATATTACCACCAACGAGGAAAACGAAGAATTTGAAACTTTCGGGAGTCTGCAGCCGGGATCTGACCGGGTGACCTACTTTTATACAGTGTGGTACCAGCTTATTGCGAGAGCAAATGTGTTACTGGAAAAAATAGCGGAAGAAGACGGCGTATATCAAACTGCCGGACTTAAGAATTACAATAAGGGTGAAGCATTGTTTTTGCGCGGCTATGCTTTTTTTACGCTTTGGAACTACTATGGCACGGCTCCTTTAAACATTGAAAGAGTGAAAAGCTCCGACCAGTTTACCCCTCCCGGTACTACCGGCACACAACTGCTCGACCAGGCCATTCTTGATTTTACAGAAGCAGCTTCCCTCCTGCCTCCATCCTGGGAACCGGCCAACCGGGGCCGTGTTACAAAAAACGGCGCTTTTGGCATGCTGGGAAAATCGTTGGTTTTCAGAGCTTCCGCCACCAATAATGCGGGCGACTATAGCGCAGCGGTCAGCGCTTTGAACAGTGTTTCCGGGGCAAGCCTTACTACCGATTTTACCGACAACTTTGCCTGGGATACAGAGAACAACCAGGAGTCGTTATTTGAATACCAGTCTACCCAGGCTTTTGGATTGGATAATGTATGGCTGGAAAATGATTTTGACAACGCGGTAGGTAATATGTCTGTTTTTTGGGGCTATTACACGGTAGACAATGGAAACCTCCAGGGGAAATCACCGTTTTTTGCTACTGCAAAATTAGTTAATGCTTTTGAAGCAGACGATCCGCGGCGAGACTTAACCTTAGATGCCACTACCCGGGAGGTGAAGAAATATGTAACAAGAGACAAGCTCAACCAGGTAAGTTTAGGTTCGGTAAATAACCCAAGAATTTTACGCTATGCGGATGTATTGCTTTTAAAAGCGGAAGCGGTGCTGCAGTCGGGAGGATCCACCGCAGAAGCCATTGGATACATTAATGAAGTAAGAACCAGGGCCCGCGCAATGGTTACAGGCGGAACCAGTCCTGAAAACTTCAACGTTTCGGAAACAGATAGAACCAGGATCATGAACTGGATCATGAACGAACGATTTGTTGAATTTGCCGGCGAGGGACAGCGATGGCTGGATGTGAAGAGATGGGCCATGCAGGGCATTGTTACGCTGGACAATGCATTCTTCAGCTCTAATAC
>CAYMKT010000162.1:2282-7141 GCA_964391065.1 uncultured Terrimonas sp.
TATGAAAACATACTTTTTTTACAGCTTATTATTTTTCTCCTGCCTGCCGGCGCCGGGCTGCTCCAAAAACGACAACCCTTCATCAGGCAATCACCCACCCTCTGCCAGCATTACATCCAACCTTATTAAGGTAAACCCGTTTACCTACAGCTTTGAAGTAGCAGCCACCGACCAGGAGTTTGATGCACTTACCTATACCTGGGATTTTGGAGAAGGCACCGTGAAACAGGGAACCGCAAAAGAAACATTCACCTACCCCGCCAACAAATCATACAGCATTTCAGTAAAGGTAACGGATGGTAAATCGCAACCAGTTGAAGTAAAAACCAGCATTAACACCAAAGTGTTTACTATTACAGCAGACATTAGTTCAAAGTTCCAGGTAATGGAGGGATTCGGTGGATTCGGTTTACAAAGAGAAGGATGGTCTGCCGGACCGTTCACAAGTCCCGAATTCGTAAACACTTTAATCAACGATCTCGGGCTCACCATACTCAGATTAAATATACCCTCCAATTTTGAGGTTGAAAATGACAATTCAGACCCCTTTGTTACCGATCTTACAAAATATAATATCAACAACAACACGCCGGGGCACGACGATAAATTAGCAGATCATATCCAGTACCTCAAAGACATGAAAGCAGCAGGACTGCAAAAAGTGATTGCATCTGTCTGGACCCCACCCATATGGATGAAATACAACAATAAAGTTGGCAATGGCACCACCGACCAGCATTCGGCGCCGGCATATACCACTACACCTGATGCTACAACCAACCAGTTAAAGACAGATAGGTATGATGAGTTCGCTGAATATTGCGTTGCCTACATCAAAACCATAAAGCAACTTACCGGAATTGATATATATGCGTTGAGCATCCAAAACGAGCCCCGCTTTTCGCAATTCTATGTTTCCTGCGTTTACAATGGAGAAGCCATGCGCGACTTACTAAAGGTGGTGGGTAAACGCTTTGAATCGGAAAACATCACTACCAAACTCTTTGTGCCGGAAGACGTAGGTTTTTTTGACGGCATAAAAAGCCTGGTAGATCCGGTAATGTCAGATGCGGACTCCAGGAAATATGTAGACATACTGGCGGTGCATGGCTATGCAACGGATGGTGTAAACCCGGGTTCCGCCGATGCAAAAACCTGGGAAGCCATGTATAATTGGGGTGCGCCCTACGATATCCCATTATGGATGACCGAAACCTCCGGATACGAAAACAACATGGATGGCGCAATAGCGTTGAGTAAAGCGATGTATATTGCCCTGCATTACGGCAATGTGTCTGCATGGTTGTTCTGGTCGCTCAGCACCACACAATTAGATGCCTATTCGCTAATGAGTGCGGGCGGTGAAAAAAGCAAGCGGTATTTTGTTTCCAAAAATTTTTACCGCTATATCCGCCCGGGTGCGCAGCGCTTTAAAATCAGTTCGGATGATGAACACCTGCTTCCGCTGGCATTTACTAACGCCAATGAACATGCTAATACAATCGTTGTTATTAATGATGATGTAACCGGCAAACCGGTGAGCTTAACCGGAACCGGGCTGGAAGAAGCCTATTCCGTTTTTGTTACCAGCGCCGATGAAGATTGCATATCAACAGGAACCGCAAATGCAAAAG
Organism: uncultured Terrimonas sp.; assembly: GCA_964391065.1. GTDB lineage: Bacteria > Bacteroidota > Bacteroidia > Chitinophagales > Chitinophagaceae > Agriterribacter. The sequence continues at coordinate 3,917 of CAYMKT010000162.1, forward strand.
ACGTGGTGCTTATTCCTGCCAGAAGCATCGTTACCCTGTACAAAAAATAATACCACCGTATCCGCTTCAAAGCCGCCGGCTGGTTCTAATGGCGCTACCGCAGGAAAAAGAAATTATTGGCCTGCTAAATCCTTATAACTGATTAATGTTATTTTTCTTTTTTTAATGAGCGCGATAATATCGGGATCAGTCCAGGTGTCTGTTACGCCCTGCCGGTCTTCCGCCACATTTTCGTAGCCGATATGATGTATGGCCTGCATTTCAGGAGAATCGAGTGCGGGGTGGTCTACAAAAAGATACGTATTACCCGGCTCCAGCCCATTGAGCATAGCCATGAAACTTTTCTTTTTTTCTGCCGCTGTTTTGTGAGTGCCGATATATGCAGCGCTTTTAACGGCTTTCTCCTTGGGGTCAATATCAATATGGTATTCCTTCGCCAGCTTTTTTGTTAATTCCGTCACTTCCGCGCTCATGTTGGCACAGCCCATATGAGCTGAAACATGACTGATGCGTGGTATCTTTTTGACCGCCAATTCTATTTGCGCCCTAAATTCTTTTTCCACATCTTCCAATGTCCATTTATTTTCCAGCACTGCCCGGTTCGGATAATTTTTGTTGGGCCATATCATCGGGTAAAAATAGCCGTCTTCATCCGTAAGGCTCGGGCAATGCGATACCGGCCGCCATTTCACATTGTCCCATTCGCTGGTTAAAGCAAGATGAATGCCCACATCAACACCCGGGTTTTCAGCCAAAAGTTGCACTGCTTCCGGAAACCAGGGTGATGGTACGATCACTTCTATAGAACGTTCGATTCCTTCCCTATAGGTCTTAATTAATGCCAGGTTGCCGCTATGCGAAAACCCCATATCATCGCCTCTCACCAGCAAACGGATAGGCTTTTCCTGCGCAGGAATCGCAAACACAAAAACCATAAAAACAACTGCAGACAGTACATGTTTCATAACAGAAAAATTGTATGGAAAGCTACATGAATAAATACATATTCTTAAAAGTGATGAATGTAAGAAATCTTAAAAATAGTTTTAATTATTGCTTTATTTTTATTGCACTTGCAACAGTATAGTACAGCACAGCAACAGTGGCGGCACTTCTTAATTTTATACACCATGCCCGAGTATTTCATCTTTTTAAAGCCTGCAATATGAGAAGCATTGCCACCGCCCTGGTTTTTTTAACCGGTTTATGCCTGCCTGCTTTTTTAACTGCACAAATTGATTATAAAGGCTTCCCGCAATGGAGCTGGCACCAGCAGGATTCAACCGAATATTATTTGTATACGCCTTCCGGTATGCGGGCGGGTGAGCGATACCCCGTTGCGCTGTTCATGCATGGTTGCTGTGGTGTGAATGATTCGGCTTCGCTGCGAAATGCCGTTGACCCGCCCGCCCGGATGTGGCATAACTTTGGCACTAACACCCAAAAAATCCCAACTTATATTATTGCCCCGGCTACATCAAGGGGATGGGAAAGGCATTTTGATAACCTGAAAAAAGTAATGGACGATCTGGTAGCCACACAGCAAGGCGACCCGCAACGTATTTATGTTTGCGGTTTTTCGATGGGCGGCGATGGCACTTTTAAGTTCATCAGCCAATATCCCCGCTATTTTGCAGCAGCCATCATCATGGGCATGGAATTGAAAGGGGATCTTGAAAAAATAAAGAACGTTCCGCTATGGGTTAACCGCGGCGAAACCGACTGGTACGCCAGGAACATGCACCAGCAGGTTGCGGCATTAAGAAAGATGAATGGCGCTGCAGAAGATACGGGGTTTGTATGGGCTACCGGCATCAATCCCCGTTTTTCGAGTTTCAATGGTATTGGGCATGGCGTACAATGGAAGGCGGCCAGTACACAACCGCTGACGGATTGGGCCTATTCAAAAATCAATGATGGGAACCTGTATCCTAATGTTTGGTTTATATCTCCGCAATGGAAAACGAGCGTAAAGAAAGGAGAAACGGTTAAAGTAGATATTGGCGCTGACGATCCCGATGGAAGCATTCGTAAAATTGAAGTGCGTATCAATGGTCGTCTTTTTAAAACCATAGAACGCTCCCCGTTTTCAATCTCCTTCACACCCCGCGATGGGGATAATACAATAGAAGCCACTGCTTACGATGATAAAGGAAAAACCAATACCGCCACCGCCATCTTCCAAACAAATATCCCGTCAACCTTTATTACAAGCGAACTTCCTTATGCCCGGCAGGGCGCTTTGTATACTAAACAGCTTTCTTCAAATGGCAATGGAGAAATGATATACAACTTGCCGGGGGCTGCACTCCCGGAGGGGCTTACATTAACAACTGATGGACTAATCAAAGGTATACCGGTTGTTACGGGTGAATTTAACATTCCGGTGCAGGTGAAAGATGAAGACGGCGATACGGCAACTATTCAATATCGCTTAAAAATACTCGATAAAAGGCCGGGTGAAGTGTTGGTAACCCAGGCGGTAAATGACTCAGGCGTTGTATTCCCCGTTTCTAAAATCAAGCAGGGTGAGCTACCATTTTTTAACCGGGGCGATGATGAAATCACCTTCAGTGAAACAGGCGCGTATGAAGGGCTTACCTATATCCAGGGAAATAATAACGACACAGTCCGTATATCGGAAAATTATCTTCAGTTTAATACCGACGAAAACGCGACGGTATATGTAGCTTATGAAAGACTCGACAATCTTTATCATTCCTCCATACCCAACTGGTTGAAAAATTTTACCAAACAACCCGCCACACAAATCGTAGCACAGTACTTTTATTACGATATATACTACAAAGCATTCCCCAAAGGAAAGATCATATTGCCAGGGGCCGACGAAAAAAGAAATGGGGCAAACACCAATTATTTTGTGATGATTGCCCCGGACGCTCCCCTGCCAACAACTCCGGAAATCAATGTCACCGATCTTAACACAGGCAGTGTAAATACCGCTTATCGTGATCAATTCACTGCTTTGTATGGCAAGGGTGAAATGCATTGGACAGTAAAGAACGGAAAATTACCTGCAGGTATCGCATTATTGCCGAATGGAACATTGCAAGGCATTCCGCAAAAAAAAGGAAATTATCAATTTACGGTTCAAGCAAAAGATGCCAATAATGAAGTAGGTGAAAAGGAGTTTACCCTCCGCATACAATAGTGGCAGGCAGGGTTGCTCACCTGGCAAGAGTTGCGTTGTTGGCAGCATGCAAA
>CAYMKT010000163.1:0-7070 GCA_964391065.1 uncultured Terrimonas sp.
TCATTTTACTGCCCACAATGTAACTGTTGATCAATGAAGCGCCGTGAACGGGGGGTGGCAGTTGTACAATAAAAAGTATTTTCTTCATGATCATTTAAAAGCTGGCCGGCAAAAATAGGTTATCCCGGGGCATAATTTAAGTAGTGGACAATGTTAAATATCCGGTGGCATAGGGCGGTTGACGGGCATGAATTGTATGTAAGCGTTTACACATTTCGGCTACCGGTTTTTTTTGTTTGGAACGCATAGGAGGCGGTAAAATAAATGAGCCAGAAATAAGTGGCAGAATGCGGCAATTCCAGGATCACATTAAACGACACCCACATGATGCAGCCCACTAAAGCAAATAACAAAAAGTTTTTCTCTCTGTCGGCAGATAAAGGTGAGACGAAAGCATACAGGAATATTTTTTTTAGCGGAAGCAGAAATAAGAGTGAGGGTAGAAGTCCAATGTGAAATACAAAACTAAGCCAGGAATTGTGGGGAGGCGAAAGGTACCTGGCCATGGGGTAAAATTCATCCACCATAATGCTTGAACCTATCGTTTCGTTGATATGCACCGCAAAATTATAAGTCATATAGGGTTGTCCGAAACCACTGCCCAGGATGGCAAATTTTGCCTGGATGGACTGTTGCAAAACATGTCCCCAGTATAATATCCGCCAACTGGCATTCGCATCCCTGAACTGGGGCAAGGCAAGCAAAATTACCAATGCGGTAACCATTAACCCCACGGCAACCAGTCGCTGAAGAGGCTTAATGCGTACAAAAAGATAAATCAGCAAAATGCAAAAAACAGCTAAAAAGGCCGAAGAATGCCCAAGGGTTGTTGACAAGGCTATGCAAAAAAAATACTTCGAAAATTTGCTGAATACATTTTGTTCGTAGGCCAGCACCCAGGCCGCATAAGTGATGATCCCCAAAATAATAAGCGGGGAAAAATAATTATACTGCCCTTCGGCGAAAAGCGCGAAGTTGCGTATAAAAAGATAACCAAATGCGATATAAATAACCTGCAGCCAAACAGAAGCTACTGAAATGTGTTTAAGCAGGTCCACAATCTTTTTAATCGCGGTTTCATCCTTTACCAGCAGGTTAAATAACAGGTAGCTTAAGATAAGATATAGTATAATGCCGAATTGCCGGAATGTCATCACCAACAGTTCGCCCGCCGGATGATAGTATAATATTGAAAACAGCAGGTAAAAAAAAGACAGTATGATAATGAAAAGAACAGGAATAAAGCGGATCGTCATTTTTTTCCTGTTATTAATGGCGAGTAGCGTTATGAATGCTAATATAAAATCGTGCAGGTAAAGCGGGCCTATGACACGGAATTTGGTAAATTCTTTTCCAAAAAGCAGCAGGGTAAAAAAATACAGGTACAGCAAGGCCTCTATGCTGAATATCTTTTTTTGTATGGATTGCCTGTCTTTCAATGGTAAGAATGTTTGTCCGTTGCGGGGAACAGTAATTTTTTATAGTTAAAAAAAGCAGCCATAGCGATCAACGCAACCGTGCCTATCCAAAATCCAGAAGGGCTATCGCCGGTTATCTGCTGTATTACAACCGCAGGAATCAAATTTAAAAAAGCTTTTCCCAGAAATTTTATTCTTGACAGTATTGCGGCATCGCTGTTAATATGAATTAAGCCTATTGCAAATATCAACTCGCCTGTTAAAAGTGCCAGTGCAATACTTTCCGGTTTTTGAAGGAAGTACGAAAAAATAATTACAAGTATGATGGCCATTATAGCCGCAACCGCCGCATATTGCGCATACATTTTGTCCTTCTTTTTAAACAATGACCTGTTGTGAAAACTGGTAAAAATGCAGGTGATTAATACGGATAAGCTAATCAATATAAGGAAGCTTGTAAACCCTGCATATTGCTCCCCAATGAATAAAATGAGTATTGTTTTTGGAAACAACAATGTGGCGCCAAAACAGCTTACTCCTGCCAGTATGGAAAGCTGATCAGCTTTGAGCGTCATTTCGTCCTTTATCATCTCCTTTACGAAAGACTGGTTGATGATGCGCAGCATACCCTTGAGAACGACATAAATTTTCAAACCTAAATAGCTTACCGCTAAAACATTTTCGTTGTAAAAAAAGGAAGCGATAAACATCAATCCAAGTCCTAAAACATATATCGCTAAAGTGCTGATGCCAAGTCCGATATTTTGCAGGTACAATTTCAGGCTGGGCAGCGAGGGGCGTATGATGTATTGGCAACGAAGCTGGCGGGCTATTGCAACACCCGTGAGCCAGTATACGAGCAGTGTGCTCAAAATATAAGCATGCGGCAGGTAGCTTTTATTGATGTAAAGAACGAGAAGCAATAACGAAGCCGGAATGAAAACCCTGCAGAAAGCCCAAATGGCGGCTTTAACGGGTTGCCCCCTCCCATATAGAGCAAAATCGCCACTTAGAGCAAAAACCGGTGCGAGCAAAAATAAAAATGAAGATGAGTTGATAAAGGCGAACAATGCAACGGGCATCATGAGCAAACCCAGGGTGATGCGCGCTCGTTGTGTTTCATAATAAATGATTTTCCAGTTACCGGATAATGCGATGTGCCGCACAGCCGAAAGCTGCAAACCAAACCCGAGCAGGTTGATCAGCAACTGAAAGGTGGAATCAATTTCTCCAATTTTTGTTAACGTTGCGGGGGAAGTATTTTTAGAAAGGAAACTCAGTACCAGTAATGTAAATACATGCGCGGAACCGGTTAATACAGCTATTTGAAATAATCTTTTTACCATACATGTTCTGGCGCTAAAATTCCATGCAATTCATGGCGAACGTATTTTTACAACCCCGAAGCGGAGAATGGAATAAAAGAAAAGAGAAACCTTAATGAAATTGCCTGGCGAAACCCGGTAGCATAAACCAGGCAAACTTATATAGCAGTCTCCTTTTTTTGTTTGTCCTTCTTGTCGATATACCTGTAAAATTCAATAAGCACCAATAGGCAGAATGTTATAAGCATCCCCATCCACGCGTAGGTAACGAAATTTTCCCGGTAGCCCGAAACCTTAGTGCCTCTTTCATTAAAATCGGTAACAATATTGAAGATGCTTTCCTGTGTAATAATCTTATTCTTAATAGCCGTCATTTCATCTTTCAGCAACAATTCCTTATCATACAACTCTATTTCGGGGTTACTCACTATTTTACTATAATTGCCCATTAACATACCACCGCCATCACTTTTAAAGTACTTGCCATCGGCAATACTTTTATTATATGCCGTTCGCAGAGAATCAATACCATTTAAAGAACGGGTTACTATTGACTCTTCTTCCCTGAGGAGTTTCATTACCTTATTCTGCGCAACATCATTGCTTTTCACCTCCTGGAGATTTTTGAATATCCCGGATTGTATATTTTTGTAGATGTCTGGATTATTGCTGTATACCCTTACACTTTGCAGGGGATAATTATGTGGGGTAAGGCTTTTTTTGAAATCGGTGTATTTAATAATATTCACCCATTGGGTATCATTTAAGCGATTGATGCGCGAGTAATCCGATATGAAATTTTTATACAGCTTAACCGCTTCCAGTTCGTTATTCAGGGGTGAAACTTCAAAGCGTATTATTCTTCGGGCATCCGCCTCCGGAATATTAAATGCAGTTGTAACCTCTTTGATTTTACCGCTTTTTATTAACGAATTGAAATAATCAATAACGTTATATAAAGCTCCGGCATTTTCAAAGTTTGTTTTCACTGTCATATCCGAATAATAGGAAGGTCCATCCTTCAAATACGAGAACAATCCAAATCCGAGTCCTGCAATAAGCCCGATCGCCAACCATACCATTTTTCTCTTTATAAAAATAAATATGAAGATGATGAACTGAAATAACCCAGTAAAAAGGGATTGAATAGCTTTTGAAATAGAGGAGACTATTCTGCCTAGCAAATTAAAAAAAACACCTAAATCCATTTCGTCCTCCTTAGGAACATGGGTTGGACTTTTATCCTGTTGCATGGAGCAAAAAATTAAATAATTATCGGCCAAATATAGGAAAGAGTTAAATAATCAGCCCCAATCAATTACACAGTGCACTGGCTGTCTGCATCCTGCAAGTATTTTCGGTATGAATGTTGAAGTAGATATGATGGAATTGTTTTTCTTAACGGGCTCTTTCACTGATTCAATTGAATTTTCAGCCTTGTTTTCGACGCTGTTTTATTTTAATTAACCGTATCTCAACAAAACTTGCCTGAGCGAAAATGAAATTGTTTGTCGGGCAATTTTCTGTTTTCTCAGTAGTAGGTGTAAACTCTTAAAGACAATTTTCTCTTTTAGTACAAACAATTTTTTTTATTTGAGCAACGTTCTGGCAAAGTAAATTGTCAACTTGCATACCCGTGAATCATTATTTTAGTTGATTCAATCCCTTATTTGAGAATTTTTTGTGAAAGATTTCAGAAAAATGAAGGCTGGCTTAATTTTTTGATAAGAAAAAAGGGTTTCTTTGCAAAAATTTTCTGGTAACAGGAATGGCTCTTGTACCAGTAAATTTGAAATTCAAGAAAACCTATAAAAAAACAAACCAGGATGTTTGTATCAAAAGAAAAACCATTATCGTATAACCGAAGCTTTGAAATAACCAAAGCGGCATCATTCCGTACTTATATCTCTCAAAAAAGGAACTACCTGGTCACTAAAAAGGCGTTAGATTTCGTCATATCTGTTGTAGTCTTGTTATTCATACTGAGTTGGCTGCTGCCCATTATTGCAATTTTAATCAAATTAACTTCTAAGGGTAGTGTGTTTTTTGTTCAGAAACGCGTAGGTTTCCTGGGCAGGTCATTCAACTGCTATAAATTCAGGACAATGGTAAAAAACGAGGTGGCGGATGTCCAGGCGGCAACTGATAATGATCCCCGCATTACGTCCATAGGAAAATTCCTGCGTAATTCTAATTTGGATGAATTGCCCCAGTTTATCAATGTATTAAAGGGCGACATGAGCATAGTAGGCCCCAGGCCGCATATGCATGCCGATTGCACAAACTTTTCAGAAGTAGTAGATAATTATAAATTTCGCAATATTCTAAGACCCGGAATAACGGGGATGGCCCAGGTAAAGGGGTATAGGGGGCCTGCCAAAACTTTAGACAATATTGTTAAACGTTACCAGTGGGACGCCTTTTACGTGCGAAATGCCAACTTCTGGCTCGATATGCGCATTATCAGGAAAACCGCAGCACAAACGATATTATTTGCCTTTAAATTAGTTTTTTCTGCTAAGGGGTCCCGGCGTCAAAAAGAAGAGCCCCGATTCTTCGAAAAAGCATTGCTGGATATGCGCCAGAGGATGAATGGACTGCTGTAATTATCCCGCCCATCCTTCCCGGTCAAGGCTACGGTATTGGATCGCCTCGGCGAGGTGCTCTGTTTGAATAGGATCACTTTCCCCCAAATCGGCAATGGTTCTCGACACCTTTAAAATACGGTCGTAAGCACGGGCCGAAAGGTTGAGCTTATCCATCGCAGCTTTCAATAAGGCTTGTCCCGCTGCATCTATTACACATAAATCCTTGAGCGTTTTGCTGCTCATTTGGGCGTTGCAATACACGCCTTCCAGCTTTGCATAGCGCAATGCCTGTATTTCTCTCGCTTTTATCACTCTTGTTCTTATGGATGCCGAGTCTTCTCCTGTTTTTTGAGACGATAGCGCAGAAAATGGAACTGGCGTTACCTCCACATGAAGATCAATTCTGTCTAACAGGGGCCCCGAAATTTTATTCAGGTATTTTTGTACCGCACCCGATGCGCAATTACATTCCTTTTCAGGATGATTATAGTAGCCACAGGGGCAGGGGTTCATAGAGGCGATGAGCATAAAACTTGCCGGAAAATCCACTGCCAGTTTTGCCCTTGATATGGTTACTTTTCTTTCTTCCATCGGTTGGCGCATTACCTCAAGAACCGTTCTCTTAAACTCAGGCAGTTCATCCAGAAATAGTACACCATTATGCGCCAGTGATATTTCACCGGGTTGCGGTAGGCCTCCGCCACCCACCAGCGCGGCATCGCTCACGGTATGATGCGGGGAGCGGAACGGCCGGCGCGAAATAAGCGTGGTATTGGCAGGCAGTTTACCTGCAACACTGTGAATCTTAGTGGTTTCAAGAGCTTCCTGCAATGTGAGGGGTGGCAGAATAGAGGGTAATCTTTTGGCAAGCATGGTTTTGCCTGCACCCGGCGGGCCAATTAAAATCGCGTTATGCCCACCCGCGGCGGTAATTTCAAGGGCGCGTTTAATATTTTCCTGTCCTTTTACCTCGCTAAAATCAAACTCAAAGCCGTATTGCGACTGGTAAAACTCCTCTTTGCTGTGTACCAAAACAGGTTGCAGGCTGCCTTCATCCTTAAAAAAACCAATGACCTCGTTAATATGATTTACCCCATATACGTTGAGGTTATTGACCATGCCTGCTTCCCGGCAGTTCTGGGCCGGCAAAATAAGCCCCTTAAACTGTTCTCTTCTGGTAGTGATAGCAATGGGTAATGCTCCTTTTATGGGTTGGATATTTCCATCAAGACTTAATTCACCCATAATTACATAACCGGATAAGCGCTCGGGATGAGGCAGTTGTTCGCTTGCGCCCAAAATGGCCATGGCAATCGGCAGGTCGAATGCTGTACCTGTTTTTTTGATATCGGCAGGGGCGAGATTTACAATTACCTTGGTGCGGGGCATATAGCGCCCAATGCTTTTGAGGGTGCTTTCTATACGCTGCTGACTTTCTTTTACGGCGTTGTCGGGGAGACCCACCATAAAAAATTTTTGCCCATTGGTTACATTTACTTCTACAGTAATGGTAAGGGCCTCCACCCCGTATACGGCGCTTCCAAAGGTTTTGACGAGCATAAAAAAAGGTTAGCCTGATGAATGCTATGAAATTAATGAAATAGTTTGACATTAGGTGTCAGGTGTGAGGTATCAGGTATCAGGTGTGAGGTGTCAGGTGTGAGCCGTGAGCTATCGGCTATCGGCTATGAGCTTTAACCTTCAAATCCTATCCATCCTGCTATAGGTTAACGACCAGT
>CAYMKT010000164.1:0-7067 GCA_964391065.1 uncultured Terrimonas sp.
GATGCCTGCGTGCAAATGCCAAACCCCGGCCGTAATGCCACACTATATTGGCATATACAAGTGAATCCGGAATAGCCGGTATATTCAATATTTCGTCCCATTTTCCAAAACGGATGCGGGTAAAAAAAGGAGTCATGTATGCGTATTGTAAATAGTAACCGAAGTAACCCGGCTCATTAACCAATACACTGTCGAAACTGTTCTTGGTATCCTCCGAACTTTTTATCGCATCTGCATACCGGCAATCCATATTGGCACAGGCGGCTTCCATGTGAAGGTTATGGATAATGTAAATAAATGAATTGTTAACCACCGCCGGATATTTCGAAAGGTAGTCATAATAGCTCTTCACCGCCTCCTTGTTTACTGCAATTCCTTTGCTGTAGTAACCCGACCGGATATAAATATGAGAGGGCATATGTACCAAATGGGCAAGTCCCGGCATCATATCGCCTAAGCGGTCGGCCACTGCAAGCCCACGTTCGGGGTGTTCGGAACCTTCAATGGCGTGAATGTAATAGTGACTTGCGCCGGGGTTGTTGGGAAATTCCTTCACCAACCCTTCAAGGATACTTACAATGCCCGGGGTCCAGGGTTTGGGTTTATAAAACCTGTCGTACAAATCCCAGGGGTGTTGTACCATTAATGCATCGGCGTACAGCGCAGCGGCATCGGCGCTTTTCGGAAAAGATTCGTGCACGTTCTTCATGGCATCAGCATACAACTGGTTTAAATATTCTCTTGTTTGGGTGCTGTCGGTGGAATACCGCACACGCATAGCAGCAATCAATGCTTTTTCTACCGGCGTGCAATTGCCGGAGAGGGCGGTTGCTTTTTGAACAGCATCAAGAGCCTCAGGTGATGCCGCATACCCGACGTCGTTGATGTTGGGGCCGTAGGCTAAGGCCTTACCCCAATACCCCATAGCAAAATTTTCATCAAACCTCACCGATTTTTCAAACGAAGCAAGCGCTTCAATGATGTGAAAGCCATAGTACATGTTGATGCCTTGCTGAAAATAAATGGCTGCGCTGTCGTTGGTTGCCGTAACGGGCATGCGGTACGTTCCCCACCCGCTGAGCAAAGGAATAATATTGGCGCTATCCTCAAAATTGATGCCTGCCAGATTAGCACTGCAACCTAAGCTAAATTGATTTTTATACGTGACAGCCTTCGCTCTTTCTTCGAACGAATAGCCGGTATTTAAGGTATTGCTTGAATGCATATAGGCGGCACCGGAGAATGCCGCAACTGCCAGGATGAAAAAATGTTTCATTGCAGAAAATTTATAAATAAAATGATCTAAAACATATGGCAAGAAATTCCTGGAGGAAAACAAAGAATCAGCTCCTTTTACGGTAATCTCCAATTTTTGGTACTCACCAGGTTGTGGATAACATAGGTAAATAAGTAAGTCTATAGGGGCCGGGGTAATTGGCGAAGAGCTGTGTCCGGTACAGCTAAAAGTACAAAACTAATTTTGTATTCTAAAAGAGTTGTACAGCATATATTGTGCTAACCGGGTTATTTTACCTGCAAGACAACACTCCCCTCGATTGTGTTTTTTTCTTCGCATTAAATGTTTAATTTCAAAATGCTTTCAACGTTTTGCCCTTTACAGTAAAAACTTATTTTTCAATATGTATTTCCGGCGTTTCTGAAAATGATGATGCGCCTGCTACTATTTTATACTTACTATATGGCTGAAAAGAACGGAAATAATACCGATAAAATAGCTAAAGATGAACAACTGCTGGCGTCATTGGGTTATAAGCAGGAATTAAACCGGAGCTGGTCCGGCTTTTCTAATTTTGCCATTTCGTTTTCAGTCATTTCCATTCTTAGCGGCTGTTTTACCACTTTCAGTCAGGCCTGGAACAATGGCGGACCCATTGCCATCTCTATTGGATGGCCCCTGATATCGGCTTTTATTTTGGTGATTGGCTTTTGCATGGCAGAACTGGCTTCGGCTTATCCAACCTCCGGCGGTATTTACTGGTGGGCTTCCCGGTTGGGTGGCGCAAAGGCTGGGTTCTTTGCAGGTTGGCTTAATCTCATCGGTTTGCTGGCGGTAAATGCGTCAGTTGCTTACGGAGCAGCCACTTTTTTAAATATTACGTTGGACGCCTATTTTCCGGGATATGGAAAGGGTTTCCTGCAGGGCGATTATATTCATCAGCAGTTCTTCTGGTTTATTGTTATTATGCTGCTTATTACGGTTCTTAATTGTTTTCGCAGTCATGTTCAGGCCATGTTCAACAATGTTTCTGTATGGTGGCATGTGTTTGGTGCAACTTTGATTATTGGTATTCTTCTGGTTACACCCGCTGATCATCAAACCCTGGAATGGATGTTTACCACCCGGGTCAATAATTCCGGCTTTTCCGGTGGCGCTACCTATTGGTTATTTGTTTTGCCTCTTGGCTTTTTATTAACTCAATATACCATTACGGGTTATGATGCGTCTGCGCATCTTTCAGAAGAAACGCAGGGAGCGAATGTAACTGCAGCCAATGGCATATGGAAATCTATTCTCTATTCGGCTGTAGGCGGCTATATACTATTGTTGGCATTTTTGTCGGTTGCTACCAAGCCGGATATTGTTAATTCTTTCGACCCTTCGGTGAATGCATTTGGTGCAGGCTCCGTTATTACTATTTTGTATAACGCGCTTTCGCCAGCCATGTTCAAGCTGGTATTGTTGATTTCAACCGTTGGGCAATTGTTCTGCGCAATTGCCTGTTTAACCTCCTGCTCCCGCATGTTGTTTGCTTTTTCGCGGGATGGTGCGGTACCGGGTCACAAACACTGGGCGAAACTAAACCGGAACCATGCACCCGTAAACGCGGTACTGATTTCCGCGCTGCTGGGCGTTATGATGACTTTGCCTGCCCTGTGGAAGAGCCCGAGAGGCATACCTACGGCCTTTTACGCGGTAGTGTCGATTGGTGTTATTTGTCTTTATCTTTCTTTTTTGATTCCCATCTGGTTGAGGTGGAAAGCCGGCGATCATTTTATTGCCGGTGAATGGACGCTGGGCAATAAATACAAATGGATGAACCTTGTTGCCGTTATAGAAATCGCGATCGTGTCTGTTTATTTTATCATGCCTTTTGAACCTGCCGCTATTCCGGGAAACGAAAAATTTACCTGGCTGGCGGTTAACTATGCCCCGGTACTTGCCGGGCTTACTTTGCTCATGCTTTGGATTTGGTGGAAACTTTCCGTGAGGAAATGGTTTAAAGGCCCGGTGAGAACGTTGTCATGAAGTAAGATATAGGTGCAGTATGAACAACAAACAATTTCATTTCAGGTGTAAAGCATCTTTGTTCATTACACTGTTTTTAAATGTGCATATCTGAATAAGTAATAACAAGTGAAGCCATTACAACGATAGTACACATGAAGTCTCTTATCCACGACCAGAAGCTGAAAGCCTTGCTGAGTAAAATTCCTGCCCTGGCCGATGCTGTCAGTATTTCGGCATTGGGCGGTGGCTTAACGAATGTAAATTACAGGGTAAAAACGCCATCCGGTGTTTATGTAATGCGGTTGAGTGATGATACTACAGCGCTGCTTGGCATTAACCGCGAAAATGAAAGGGCAAACACGATAAGGGCTTTTGAGGCGGGGGTAGGTGCGGCTGTTGTGGATGCTTTACCGGATGAAAATGTTTTGGTGATCAGTTGGATTGAAGCAGAAACGCTGCATGCAACCTCTTTTCAATCGGAGCCTGCATTAATAGCAAGAGTTGCCCAAGCATTAAAAAAATTACATACCGGACCCTCATTCCGGGGTAATTTTCATTTCCCTTCCATCAGAAAAAAATATCTGCAGACCGTTTTGCACAATCATTATTTTTTGCCTGATCTTTATTTAGCCATGGAACCCGCTGTAACTGAACTGGAGAACATATTAGCCTCAGATCCGGAAATACCTGTACCCTGCAATAATGATTTGCTGGCGGAAAATTTTATGGATGATGGCAAAAAGATCTGGATCATCGATTATGAATATGCCGGGCAAAACGAAGCTTCTTTTGAAATCGGAAACCTGGCAAGCGAAGTGGGATTAACGTCTCAGCAACTTGTAACGTTTTGCGACGCATATTGGGGCAAACATCGGCCCTCTAAAATAGCGAGGGCCATGGCCTGGTCTGTTGTTGCGCGCTATGGCTGGGTATTGTGGGCATCTATACAGGAAGCGGTTTCGAAGATTGATTTTGATTTCCGGGCATGGGGTATGCGTAAATGGAATGCAGTACTGCCCGATTTACAGGGGAGTCATTATGAAAACCTGGTAAAAAATTTAAAAACATCAGCACATGAATAATCTTCCCGAACGTGCACGAATTGTAATTATTGGCGGCGGAGTAGCCGGCGCATCCATAGCCTACCACCTTGCGCTCCGCGGAGCGTATGATGTAGTGATAGTTGAACGCGGCGGATTAACGAGCGGTTCCACTTTTCATTCGGCGGGACTTGTTGGGCAGTTAAGAGGTTCTGTTACACTCACCTCAATGATGATGTACAGCGCCGCACTATACCGGAAATTGGCTGCCCACCCCGAAACGGATCCTGGCTGGGTGGAATGCGGTGGTATCCGGCTTGCCTGCACGCCCGAACGGGTGCAGGAGTTGAAGCGGCAGGTGGGATGGGCTACCACTTTTGGGCTACCATTAGAGGAAATTTCTCCACTACGGGCGCAGGAATTGTTTCCGCTCATGTCTACCGAAAAGGTATTGGCCGCCACCTATCTTTCTACTGATGGCTATTTAGATCCCAGCCTGCTTTGTAACTCCTTAGCCAATGAGGCAAAGCGAATGGGCGTTAAGATTTTTCAGCATACCCGGGTAACAGCAATCCATACCCGCGGTAACCAGGTAACGTCTGTTGCTACGGACAGGGGCGAGATAGCCACCGAAATGGTGGTGGCGGCATGTGGACTGTACACCGCAGAGATCGCCCGCATGGTGAATGTTCGTGTACCTATTGTACCCATGAGTCATCAATACCTGGTAACAGGGGCATTCCGGCAGGTTTCAAAAGAGACAGCCAGTTTGCCTACGCTGCGTGATCCGGACCATTTGGTGTATTACCGCGAAGATGGCGCCGGACTGCTGATGGGTGGCTATGAAAGGCAGTCTGCGCCTGCATTCCTGGATGATGCATTAAAGGACACGGTACCCAAAGATTTTAATGGCAAGCTGCTGGATGAAGATTGGGAGCGGTTGGAAGAGATTATGATTAATTCTTCCATGCGGGTTCCGGCAATGGCGTCTGCGCCTATCCGTAAGGTAATTAACGGCCCCGAAGCTTTTACACCCGACAACGAATTTTGCCTGGGACCTACCGCGGTAAAAGGGTTCTTTACAGCGGCGGGTTTTTGTGCACATGGCATTGCGGGAGCGGGCGGTGTTGGAAGGGAAATGGCGGCATGGCTGCTGGACGGGCAACCAACGATGGATTTGTGGGAA
The DNA here is from genome assembly GCA_964391065.1 of uncultured Terrimonas sp. Classification (GTDB taxonomy): domain Bacteria; phylum Bacteroidota; class Bacteroidia; order Chitinophagales; family Chitinophagaceae; genus Agriterribacter. The sequence continues at coordinate 5,477 of CAYMKT010000164.1, forward strand.
ATGGATGTACGCAGGTTTGGCAAACAATATCAATCCTTTTCATATACACTGGCGCGCGTGGTGGAAAATTATGAATCGTATTACGATATCCGTTATCCCGGCGACGACCGTAATGCAGGAAGACCATTAAAAATGAGTTCTGCTTACGAATGGCATAAAAATCATAACGCGGTATTTGGTGAAAAATCGGGATGGGAGCGGGTTAACTATTATGCAAACAATAAAAACCAGGCGTATGAAAATCTTAGACCTGATGGCTGGGCCGGCAAAAACTGGAGCACGGCTATCGTAACTGAAGCGCTTGCAACACGCCAAAAAGTGGGGCTATATGATGAATCCTCATTTTCAAAGATTGAAATAAAAGGCCCGGGCGCCGCGGACTATCTGGAGTTTTTATGCGCGAATACGATTAACAAAGGACCCGGCAGCGTTACTTACACACAGATGCTGAATGAACGCGGTGGCATCGAGAGTGATGTAACAGTTACGCAAATTGATGCTAATACTTTTCGTATGATTTCCGGTACGGCCTTGCATAGTCATGATATGGCCTGGCTTACCCATCATCTTCCATCGGATGGATCCGTTGCGTTGGAAGATGTAACCGCTGCGCTCACCTGTTTTGGCGTATGGGGTCCGTTAGTACGCGAAGTATTGTCGAAAATTACGGACCAGGATTTATCAACTCCGGCAATGCCTTTTTTAACGATGCGTGAAATAACGATTGGTGGAGTGAAGGCACAACTGGTACGTGTAACATTTGTAGGAGAATTGGGTTACGAAATATATGCACCTGCAGAAGATGGACTGGCGTTATGGGAACTGCTTTGGGAAACCGGAAAGGAGTTTGGCATGGTGGCCTGCGGGTATAAAGCGATTGATTCCCTGCGGGCGGAAAAGGGCTATCTCTATTGGGGTGCTGATATGAGTGCGGATGAAACGCCATATGAAGCCGGATTGAGTTTCGCTGTTGCGAAAAACAAAGATTTCCTTGGTAAAGAAGCACTGTTCAAACGTTCTGTGAAGAAAAAACTGGTAACCATTATTCTCGATAACGCTAAAGCAGTAGTGTTGGGAAATGAGCCGGTGCGGGTCAATGGCAAAGTATCCGGAAGGGTAACATCGGGCGCCTATGGCGTAGGCCTGCAATCGTCTATTGCATTTGCCTACCTGCCGGTAGAATTAGCCGTTATTGATAAAAATGTGGAGATACTTGTTTTTGGAAACTGGATTGCCGGAATGATAAAACAAGGTCCTTTATACGATCCAAAAAGTTTAAAAGTGAGGACATAATAACCTGTTCAAACAACAGCAGCAGGGTTTTCCCCTTAACGATTTTTATTGCATCTTGTTTACAATTATGAAAAAGTTATTCCTGTTTACGTTCTGTTGTTGCGGCCTGGTGGCCCACGCTTCACCGCACAATGATAGTTTACCTCTGGCAGGCGACCCCACTGTTTATACTAATCCTGTATTCAACCACGACTTTCCCGATCCAAACCTGGTGAAAGGAAAGGATGGTTTTTTTTATGCCTATTCTACACAGACCAACTGGACGGCTGATGGTATTGCGGGCGGCCAGCGAATTATT
>CAYMKT010000165.1:0-7054 GCA_964391065.1 uncultured Terrimonas sp.
AAAAGTAAAGGGCATTATATAGTCGGGTATGTTATCATGCCAAATCATATGCATGTAATGATAGGCTTTACCAAAACAGGTCAATCTATTAATGCTATTATCGGCAATGGGAAACGTTTTATGGCCTATGAAATCATAAAAAGATTGCAGGCAAATAGCGAACATGCTTTGTTGAATAAGCTGCATTGGCAGGTGGAAGCAGCACGAAGAAATAATGCGAAACAGCATGATGTATGGGAGTTGTCATTCGATTGGAAACATTGCGAAGACGAAAAATTCATTACTCAAAAATTAGACTATTTTCACAATAACCCCATTAAAGGAAGATGGTATTTATGTGATACTCCTTCGGTATACCTGCATAGTTCTGCAAGGTTTTATCTTACAGGAGAACAGGGTCTATTTGAAGTAACAAGCTATGCTGAATTGCTGGATGTGGACTTAACAAAAAATGAAAACGTTTGATGGTTGCGCAACGTCCCAGGCCCGACGCAAAGCTAAGTAGGAGACGTTGTTTGGAAATGTGGGTTTTAGCAGGTCGTATTTTATTTTTATTCCTACCTCTCTCTTCACAGGGATATTGATATGCATTCATTATAACCCCCGGTGAAGTGATAGATAGAAGGGTAATAAAGGGTCGCTGGCGCCGCTGGTCGGCGCTTCACTTCCTGTTACAGAATTTTACATCTGGTGGAACAGGCGATCAAAGTGAAACCGGCCGCAGCAATTTCAAATTTTTTCTTCCCGGTGATGAGTCAATCTTCCATTAACTTCTGCTTCAAAGCAAGCAATTGCTTTTTCCTGGGGATATTATATGCTTTCTGTTCCCATCGCACCACGAAGAAGGAAAGTACAAACATTCCGGTAACGATAAGCCATTTTACCAATGAAGCGCCAGAGACAGCCAGTGATGTGATGGTTACCACAGACAAAGGAACGAGGTATCCCACCACCATCAGGTAATTGAACCTGATGATGTAGTTGGTATTCGATATGGCATGGTCCAGTTCGCCCAGCATACTCCGGTCAAACATGTTTTCGGCTTTTTTCCTCTTCCATCGGAAATACTGGATGTACACAACCGAAGTTGCCACTATCCCTGCGTTAATAAAACCCCAGATGCGTGGGTGATTACGCATAAGAATTAATAAAAATAGCACTACCAGGCTATTGATAATGCTCAACATGATTTCTACACGGTTAATTCTTTTGCCGGCAGCATTTTTCTTGCGGGTAACACTTTGATGCAGTGCCGCTTCATTTATTGCATACATGGTTTCTCCTTTTTGTTCGTCCCAAACCTTTTGCATTTCTTCAAAGTCCATCATACTCGTATTGTTTAGCATTGTTTACCAATTGTTTTTTGATCCGGTGAATCTTCACCCCGATATTGCTCTCTGAGATTCCCATAATATCAGCCATCTCCCTGTAGCTGTATCCATCCAGCAGCAACAGCGTCAGCGATCGATCAATTTCATTCAGCTTCCTGATCTCTGCGTATAGCCAGGTCACCTGTTCATCTTTGGGTTTGTCACCAGCTTTCAGCAGGTTCATCATCGAGCCTATTTCCTGGTGTCCATCCACATACCTCTTTTCCGTGGTGCTCCACCTGATCGCCGTATTTAGCGCAATGCGGTAGAGCCAGGTAGACACGGCGGCGTCACCTTTAAAATTGGGAACAGATCGGTACACCTGCAGGCATGTCTCCTGGAACAGGTCATTCTGATCTTCCGGATTGGAAGTGTAGGCATTGATCACCTTAAAAAGAACACCACGATATCCATCGAGCCATTCCTGGAAAATCTGTTGCTGTTCGCTTTCTTTCATTTTTGATTCGTTACACCATTAGTAAGGCTTTATGAAGATTTCTTACAGCAAGGATCAAAATTTACTTCCACCGTTTTTTTTCTTCAACGGTCCCGCCCCGCTGATCGCTGCTCATGGCCATTAATATGCGATGTGCAGCTTTTCCCCGTTGGTGTGAGGAACATCCTTTATAAGAAGAAATACCTATACTAAAATTGAACGTTCTTTCAGGAGAGTGCAGCTTTCGCCACTCTTAGGGCGTTACCACCGATGATTTTCTGTATGTCATAATCCGAATATCCCAGTTGTACCAATCCCACCGTAAAAAGTGGCCAATTGGTCCATGCCATGCTTTGCACCATCCGTGTTGTTGTAACATAATTTTCGGTGGGCCAAAAACGCTCCCACCCGGTTTTGGACTGGGCATGTTTTGGCACTTTATTGTTTTCCTCCGTTTCGTATTCTGAAACATACCCCTTATCTGTTCCGATACCTGCATGATCAAAACCAAAATGCTTCACGATATAATGGATATGCTGCAACATAGCGGCAATATCTCCGCTTCCACCCAAAAAACGGGGAATGCAGCAAACGCCCATATAACCGCCTGTGTCGGCAATGGCTTTGATCACCTCATCGGGCTTGGAGCGGATATGTGTATGAATGGATGCAACGGCACTGTGACTGGCCACCATTGGCTTTTCTGATACCCGGGCCGCTTCAAGACTCGTTTGCCAACCGGAATGAGCAATATCTACGATCACTCCCACTTTGTTCATGTGCTTTACTACCGTACGTCCAAAGTCGCTCAGTCCGCCATTGGCAGTTTCGGCACAGCCATCCCCGATAACGTTACGGCGATTGTACGTAAGGTGCATCATTCGTATTCCGAGCTGAAAAAATACGGAAATGTATCTCAATTCCTCATCTGTTGAAATCCAGTCCTGCGGTAATGGAACGCCATTCCCGGTGAAATAAAGGGCCCGCTTGTTTTCTTTTTTTGCGCGGACAATATCATCGGGTGTAGCTGCTTTTACGATAAACTCCTTCATCATGTCCGTAGCATAGGTGTAATGGGCCAACCGCTTAATCAATTTATTGATTCCATTTCCTTCTTCTCCGGCATTCTGAAATACACAGGTAACGCCGGAAGTTTTCCATGCATTTTCATATTCCTTCCGCTCCTTTTCATTGTGTATAAACCGGGTCATCTGCATATCTTCAGTCAGATCGTGCATCTCAACCGGGGATGCGTTTTCCTTTATTGCCGTTGCTACGGCATCCCCGTCCACGGCAGCTTTGGGTTGAAAACCATAAGTGTCAAATACCAATGCGTTTTTGTGCAGTTCAAGCCCGTGCTCCAGTTGTGATTTTGTTGGCTTGAGAATATTCAATGCCACTTCATAATCCGCCTTCATCCCGTCAGTCATATCATATCCTTCGTTTTGTTCCGCAGGTGGGTTAACAAAGGGCATCGCTGACAGGTTGGAGGAGAAAATAAGGTTCAAACCCAGTGCGGTTCCCAAAAATTGTCCACGCGTAACTTTTGTATTTTGCATTTTGTATATTTTTTCACATGATTGTTTGGCTGGAAACGGATTAAAAATAAAGTAGTCATTGCAGGTAAGGGTTTGCAAATCGCTTCAGCAAAGCCGAATCGGTTCTTACAAGACCATACCCATTCTTCCTGCACGAAAGCAGAGGCGCGTTCACTGATGCGCGTTCATTTTTCATTCCTCCTATCTACGGTAAATTTGATTAAGCCAAAGCTTTCCGGTACCGTGCATAACGTAAACGAACAGGTTGAGACCGGTAAAAGAACATTTTTTTGATCCCTGAAACTTATTGACCACCAGGTTCTGCAGACTAAGATAGAAAAGATACCGGTATAAACAGCAACAGCACTTTTCGTTTTTTCCCGTGTATTCTTTTTTCCCAGATGCCTTCACTTGTTTTTGAAGAGCAGGTTGCTGTACTATATAAAAATCAATACCTCAAAAGGTTTTTGAGCGGTAAAGCCCCATTTAAGAGGTGTAATTTTTCCGCGGTTAATTTCAAAACATTAAAGGGCAATCATTAAAGGGTTTAAGGTGTTGGATGAGCAGCTTCCGGCGCCCCATGCCGTTTAAAAACCATGTGCGATTGAAAACAGCACGGCGATGTAAAACGTCAGCCTTTCTGCCATCGTCTCAACCCCGGTCTGTAAAAGAATCAGTACCTTAATAGGATGATAGCTGTTCTTAAAATTTTTATTATGAAAACAATCATGATCTTTTTGTTGGCATTTGCCATAACCGGGGTCCATGCACAGTTAACAATCCCCGATAAAATACCTGCTTCAAAAGGAGATATTATTGTTCAGCCTGTATTTCATGGAGCTTTGGCGCTGGAATGGAATGGGAACTCCATCTATATTGATCCGTACAATGGCGCCGCTGCATACAGCACATTAAAAAAGCCCGATTTGGTATTGATCACCGATATTCATGGTGATCATATGGATATAAAAACCCTGCAGGCATTGGATTTGAGCAAAGCAACACTTATTGCACCGCAGGCTGTTGCCGGTCAACTACCCGCCGAATGGAAAGCAAAAATTGTTGTGCTCAGCAATGGCGGTACCACGGAACAATCCGGCATTTCAATAACCGCCATTCCCATGTATAACCTGCCCGATGATTCCACTTCGCGGCATACAAAGGGCCGGGGTAATGGGTATGTGCTGACCTTGGGCGGTAAAAGAATTTACATCTCGGGCGATACAGAAGATATACCGGAAATGCGCAGCCTGAAAAATATTGATGTGGCTTTCGTTTGCATGAACATCCCCTATACGATGACGGTAGAACAGGCCGCCAGCGCCGTACTTGATTTTAAACCAAAGATGGTATATCCTTATCACTACCGCGGGCAGGGAGGATTGAATGATACGGAAAAATTCAAGGCGCTGGTGAACAAAGGCAACACTTCAATAGACGTACGATTGAAAGATTGGTATGCCGGTGGAAAGTAGGTCGCGCAAAGAAAAATAACTGCTACGGGCAAACGAACCGGGGCATTGTTAAAATATTTATGTTATTGGGAATGAAAGCCTTTTTATTCATCATTGCGCTTTGTTATTGTCTTTCTGCTGCGAACGGACAGCAAATGCCAGCGCAGTGGCAACATCTTTCTACCGAAAATGGAGACCTTGCTTTACCCGGGGAAAGCTCGCAGCAGACAGGCGCCGTTATTGCAGATATTAACAGAGATGGCATCAATGATTTTGTACTTACATTTCGTCAGAAACCCCCATCCATACTTTGGTACGAACGAAATAAAAACGGGTGGGTGCGACATGTCATTGAAGATGATTACCTAACCATTGAAGCCGGCGCCACAGTTTGTGATATTGACAATGACGGCGACCTGGATATTATTGCCGGCGGGGATTATCAAAGCAATGAAGTATGGTGGTGGGAAAATCCATATCCGCATTTTGATCATAGATGGGAAAGACGAATCATAAAACGAGGGGGAGAGAACATGCACCATGATCAGCTTACCGGAAATTTCAGAAATGATCAAAGCAAACAACTGGTATTCTGGAATCAGAATGCTAAAACACTTTTTATATCGGATATTCCTGTTCATCCTAAAGAAGACGAATGGAGCATTACCCCGGTTTTTATTGCAGGAAAAGAGGACGAATCGCATGGGTCATATGTTGAAGGCCTGGCATCCGGTGATATTGACGGGGATGGGAAACCAGATATTATCGCAGGAAACTATTGGTTTAAATTCAATCAAAGCGACAAAACATTTAAAGCCATACAATATGCTGACGCTGCGGGCAGAGTAGCTGCAGGAAAATTTATAGCCGGAAAAACAATGCAAATAGTAGTATCACCAGGAGATGGATCAGGTCCGGTAAAATGGTATGAAAGCAAAGGCGATCCTGAGGATCCGGCTTCCTGGATAGGGCATGATCTTGCGGGAAGAGTATTAGTCCATGGGCATAGCCTGGCTATTGCTGACATCAATAATGACGGAAATGCGGACATATTCGTAGCCGAAATGGCAAAATGGACGGAATCAAAAAAAGATCCTGACAATCCTGGCGCGGAAGCTTTAATATTTTATGGAGATGGTAAAGGGAATTTTAGAAAAGAAATTTTTATAAAGGGCTTTGGTTTTCACGAGGCCAAACTTGATGATCTCGACGGGGATGGTGATATAGATATACTGAGTAAACCTTATAACTGGAAGGTTCCACGGATAGATATCTGGTTGCAGAATGGAACAGGTCATCAACACAGATAGTAATCATTTGTTTTACCGGGGCAGGATGGGCACACCAAAACCCCGCCTGACGGACGGGCAGGGAATACTGCCCGTTTGGGTGCCTGTTCCCTGGTTTGGCTATTGTACTGAAGCAAAAGCAAACTCTCCTCTATTATTCTTACTGCTCCTCTACTAAATTTTATCAGGAAATACAGTATCGCTTATTTGCATGCATTAACGCGGAGTGATACGGATGAGTAAAAATGTTGCTGAACATACTTATCCAGTGTTATCAGTGTAACATTTCTTTAAGATAGTTGGCCGGGCGATTGCTGCAACATATGCTGAGGGAAGCAGTCTTTCCATTAACCGCAATCGCGATTTTGATCACAACATTAAAATAATTTTCATGAACAGGAATGTCGTTTTTACATGCATCGCCACCTGCTGCGTGCTTAATGGTATCGCTTTGTTTGCGCAGGACAGTTCAGTTGGAACCGCCCTTCGCTCGCTGGCTGCACAACCTAATGCTTATAGGACGGAACATATAACGGCCGTTCAGGCAGATGGCAGGAAAATGTATTTGAATAATATTTCCAGCAAAGCGATCACAGACTTTAAAAAGCGGTTCAACAATGTAGATAACGAGGTTTGGCGCAAGGAACCCGATGGCGATTTTATTGCGAGCTTTAACCAGGATGGCGCGATGTATATGGTATATTATAATGAAAAGGGAACATGGCAGGCAATTACCAAAAGATACCCGGAAGCTCAAATGAGTTTCGAACTAAGAGATATTGTTAAAAGTAAATATTATGATTTCAGCATTGCCGGTATAACCGAAGTTGAAACACTGGCGAACAAGGGTAAACCAGTGTACATGGTGATTATCAAATATAAGGCAGCAACAAAGATCATTCGCGTCAGCGATGGGGAAATGGATATATGGTCTGAAATGGTAGCCGGAGAATGAAGTATTAAAGTT
>CAYMKT010000166.1:0-7016 GCA_964391065.1 uncultured Terrimonas sp.
TTTTGATGAACCCGGCAGAAGTATCAGTTGAATGCTTTAGATTTGAATTTGAATACCAAACCGTTGAAGCTGTGTAAACATCCAATGAATAGTCCTGGTTAAATTGCATGAAAAGGCGCAGTCAACAGTTCCTGTCACCATCCCAACCCAGTTCTATCTACCTTAACACCTAATTTTTTAACACTTACTATCAGTTTATGGGATCTGTGAATCTTAAAATGCTGGCAAAGGCCCTCAACCTGTCTGTTTCAACAGTCTCTAAGGCATTGCGGGATAGCTATGACATTGGTACAGAAACCAAAGAGAAAGTACTGGCGCTCGCTAAAGAATGGAATTACCAGCCCAATCCCCACGCCAGCAGCCTCCGCAAAAACAAGAGTAAGACCATCGCCGTTATTTTACCGGAGATATCGAACAACTATTTTGGGCTGGCTATGAACGGTATTGAATCTGTTGCGGAGGAGAAGGGCTATCATGTGTTAATTTATTTAACGCACGAAGATTACAAAAAAGAAGTGATGTATGCCAGGCACCTCGTCAACGGCCGTGTAGACGGCGTGCTGGTGTCTATGTCCAGCACCACCGCCGATATTAGCCACCTTTGTGAGCTGAAGGAAAAGGATATCCCCATTGTATTCTTTGACCGGGTTTGTGAAGAGGTGGATACCGTTAAAGTAACCACCAATGATTATGAAAGCGGCCGCATGGCTACCTCCCACCTCATTGAGCAGGGTTGCAACAGAATCGGGCACCTGGCTATATCCAGTTATATTTCCATTGGAAACAAGCGGATGGCGGGCTATCAGCAAGCTTTGCTGGATCATAAAATACCAGCCAACAAATCATATATCATTCCCTGCACCAATAACGATGAAATGGATTTTGAAGCCATCAAAAAAATGCTGCGAACCCAAAAATGCGATGGTGTTTTTGCCGCAATTGAACGGTATGCGATACTAACTTATGAAGCATGCAGGGAACTTAAACTGTCTATTCCCAATGATGTGAAAGTGATCAGCTTTTCGAACCTGCAAACCGCTTCTTTATTAGATCCCTCGATGACCACCATTACGCAACCGGCTTTCGAAATTGGCAAAACCGCGGCAACTATGCTTTTTAAAGCGCTCGATAAAAAAGCATTTAAGTTAACAAATGAAACCATTGTGCTTCCCTCAGTGTTGATTAAAAGAGCCTCTACCGGTTTTTGAGCTTTTGCCTTGCTACAGCAATCCTTTACAGATACCATTTTTTATAACGGGCAAGCGCTTCTATAAAATAGTAGTCGGCATAGGTAAGCGGCACATCTATCTCGGAATTCCCCGGGAGGTGGCCAACACTGTGTTCGAGCAGGAAACCTCCATTGCTGCCCGGGGCAGCCCTGTAGGCTGGAGAAGACAAACTGCGGATCATGGTTTCCGCTGCTGTAATGTACCCTTGCTTTTCTTTCCCTTTAGTATACTGCCCCAATTCCAGTAAGGCGGAGGCCATAATGGCCCCGGCAGACGCATCGCGCAAAGCATTTGGAATATCGGGTGCATTAAAATCCCAGTACGGAATTTTATCTGCAGGAAGGTTGGGATGATTGAGCAGGAATTGCGCAATATGTTTCGCCTGCGATAAATATTGCTCATCCTTTGTAAGGCGATACATCGTAACAAATCCGTACAAGCCCCAAACCTGTCCCCTCGCCCAGGCCGACTCATCCGCGTATCCCTGGTGCGTAACTTTTTTGATTACCTTACCCGATTCCAGGTCATAGTCTACCACATGGTAAGAGCTATAGTCGCTTCTGTAATGATTTTTTATGGTTGTTTTAGCGTGACTCACCGCCACCTGGTGAAATGTATTGTCGCCGCCATTTTTTGCCACCCACTCCAGCAATTCAAGGTTCATCATATTATCGATGATTACAGGACAATTAAATTTTTCACTCTTATTCCAGGATTGAATGGATTCAATAGACGGGCGGTACCTGGTAGATAGTGAGGCCGCGGCTGTAAATATCACGTTTTTGTAAGCGGGATTTTTAGTGATGCTATAGGCATTTCCAAAACTGCACAATATCATGAACCCGAGATCGTGCGTGCCGGTGTTGTTTTTTTCTTTTTCGAGGATCGTCAATCTTTTTTCCGCTTCCTGCCTGATGACCTCATCTTTGGTAGCATCGTAAATCATCCACAGGGTACCGGGGTAAAATCCACTGCACCACCATTCGGTGTTGCTGGTGATGAGTTGCTTCGCTGAAGCATTGTACGACCTCGGCATCTGATCTGCCGGCGCCTGTTGCATGAGCACTTTATACTGGCCGGCTGCATATTGCATGTTGTCGCCAATGAGTTGTTTCATGTCACTCTTGTTGGTTTGTGCAACAACTAAGAGCACAAAAAGGTTGCAAATAATTGCGAGACTGAGCTTATCTTTTTTCATCATGCTTATTTTTTTATTTTTTAATGATCGTTTTATTTACGTCGACATCCGCCTGATCAGTTCAACCGGTGTGATGATGGGGATTTGGTCAATTTCTGTACTTTGAGCGCCATTCTTCAAAATTCTTAATAATTCATTTACTACTACCTTGCCCATGCGCCTGGGAAATTGTTCAATGGTGGTGATAGAAGGCGTAGTAATGGACGAGCGCGGGTCGTTGGAATAGCCCACAATTCTCAATCCTTCAGGCACCGGTATGCCAATCTCTTTGGCAAATTGCAAAGCAGTAAGCGCGGTTAAATCATTAGCAGCCATAATAGCATCGGGAAAAGGAGTTGTATTGAATAACTTGTGCAATGATTTCCTGGCATTTTCAGCATTCAGTTCATGAAAAAAAATATAATCCTTATTAACAGGCACTTTATGCTGCTGCATGGCTTTTTCAAAACCGGCATAACGATCAAGATAAATATTACAATCCAAAGGACCGGTTATGTATGCAATGCGGCGTGCGCCGAGTTCAATTAAATGCGAAGTACCAAGGAAGGCGCCCCGAAAATCATCTCCTTTCACGACAGAGGCCGGGTAGGGCGTGAGGGGTACACGGTCGTAAAACACCACGGGAATATTGTTCTGCGTTAAAATATCAAAATGGCTGAAATCGGTGGTAAACAGCGTGCAGGCGGCAATTACCGCATCCACCCGGAAAGCGTATAAGGTGCGGGCCAGTTCTTTTTCAATCGCCACGGAATCGTTCGACTGGCAGATGATGAGATTATAGCCATGGGCGTGCAATTCGTTTTGAATGGACGTACTAACTTCGGTATGAACGAACATCGAAATGCTGGGCACAATAAGCCCGATGGTATTGGTTTTATTGGTCCGCAGGCTTGATGCCATTACGTTGCGTTGGTATCCCAATTGCTCGATCATCATCATCACTTTACTTCGGGTAGACTCATGCACATGAGGGTGATTATTGAGTACCCTTGAAATAGTGGCAGGCGACAAATCAAGAGCCTCGGCAATATGATGGATGGAGTTTTTTGCTCCTTTTTTTTTGTTGATCATATGGGTTCGCTATAAAACATGATGAAACAATGAGGTACAGATTACGGATCGGTTATTTGGGTGCAATCAAAAAGTTGATCTTGCCTTTTTCCGCAGGATCGGTAATTTTTAAATTGATCCTGTAAATATTATCGCCCCATTTTTGAAGCACTCCCTGGTCTTCCATAGTGGCCAGTGGTATTTTTTCTACCGATACCTCCATTTGCCTCGGATTATAACGGACAACAAAATCCTTAGTCATTGATTTTTCGGTGTTGAAGTGGATCACCAGTTCTCCTTCTTTTACCACTTCGGCCGGGTAGCAGGTCATCAGGTGCTCGGTCAATTCACCGGCTTCCTTCAAAGACAGCACGTCGGTTACCGTTACATTTTTGCCCCTGTTTAAACGAATCGTTCTCTTCCATTCGTTAATAGCGGCAGTTGCGGGATAAGATCCGGCTATATTTAAATTGAGCTCAGCAAATCCTTTTCCTGTTTTATAGGCTACACCGGAGGCTTTAAATGCGGCGCCCGGAGATTGTGTTTGCCCGTTAACAGTGGGCAGGTTATGATAGTCGGAACAGTTGTACCATATCTCGTAACGCTTATCACTAAAGGTTTTCCGCGTATAGGTTCCGCGGCCGATATCTATGATCAAAGGCTGTCCGTCGTAATACACGATATAATTTCCTACGTCGTTATGGTTATGACTTTCATCATTATGTCCTCCCTTAGCGGCTACAAATAAGCCCTTCGTACTTCCTTCCTTATCCCTTGCTATCATTACCTGTATATCCGGCAGCCAAACATCAGCCGGGAGAGGAAGTTTCTGTGGCGCTTTGCCGTATTCATCCTGGATAAACAGTTCAAACAGGTTTCTGAAATAATGAAAATTACCGACCGAACCATCTTTGGGTTTACGATAAAAAGCGCCAAACTGCATCATGGCTGAATCTCCGATCCCTTTGCCAAAGCGGTAGATCATGCTTGCCGCCATTCCCGGTTTTGGATCGGCATCCGCAAAATCAATAAAGTATTCCTCGCTGATTTGCGCCCGGTAGATAAACCGACCCATATTTTTTATCTTTTCGTCTTCCAGTACATACTGAAACGCATCGTTGCTTGCCAGGTTGAGCATAGCAATATTATCGTACAGGGATGCAGCGGCGGCGCCCCAGTAACTCGGGCCTTCATCACAACCGCCATCCTTCGGATAAGGATTCACAAATTGGTCGAGCACATGCAGTATTTTGTTTACCATTGCCACCCTTTTGTTCTCATCCGTTTCGAGCAGTAAAGCGATGTTTAACCAATTGGAGCATATCCAGGGATTCCAGTTATTAGGCGGTCTGCCATTGGCATTGGCCGCCATCCAGCCATGGGGCTTATTCATGAGGGGTTGAAAAATCCGGTTGTTGGTTTCATAGTATATCCGTTTCCTGAGCTGGGGTGATACTTCATCCAGCTTTTCTCCAAGGAAATAATCTACCCACGACAAAAAAGTTCCCGTTTCGGCGCTAAACAAATCAACGAATGGTTGAGAAACATCCATCAATCCTGAATATTCTTTTGTTTTTGGCAGGTGAGCGGGCACTCCCCAAAAAGACTCTTCACAAATCGACCACACGCCATTGATAACCGGATCAATGAAACGCCCTTTATTTTCATACACTTCAGCCAGCAGTAATGTGCCCAGCACCTGTCTTTTTTGAAAGCTTATTTTCTGGTATTCGTTCCTGTCGCCGGTACGTTCAATTAACAAAGAAGATGTAGCCGGAAGGGAGGGCCATTGATAATCGATATAAGACTCTGCTTTTGCCAGGTAAGCTTTCATGGTACTTTCGTCGGCCTTGGCCCAGCCGCTTCTGTCGTCAATCCCGGGAAAAGGCGTCCATTTCGCCTGGGGAATTAACTTCGAATGCAGGTCTGCGTTTGAAAATTTTCCACTCAAAAGATTTTGATCCTGTGCGGCTGCATGTAAACTGCAGAACAGGAAAACATACCAGGCTATTCTTTTCATATGTGCGATTTTTAATACCGTTGCCGAACCATTAACAAGCTGTAGGTATATACAATTCTTCCCTTATAGCTACTGCGATTTTATTAATACAGGCTTTTCAAAATCCGCATTCATTGTGTACGGAAGTTGCCAAACCTTAGTTCCTTTTTTGTTGCAGAAATAGAGCGCCGACTCCGAAAAGGCGTCTGCATTGCCATCGGCCCAAAAAGCATAAAATTCCCCGTTAGCCAAAACGGGGCGGCGGGCATAGGTGTGATTGCGGGTACTCTTTGCTGTGAGTTTACGTTTTTTTTGCCAGGTTGCACCGGCATTTTTGCTCTCCCATAGTACCATTTCCCCACCGGTACCATATTGCTGCGGACCGGCATCAGTTGGACCAATAATCCTCCACCTGTTTTTTTCGATATACAGTGAACCCATGTCGTAATTGTGGGTAGAAGTACAAACCGTGTCAAACCGCCAGTTTTTACCGGTCCAATGCATAACAATCCATTGCCGTGGATTGCCGCCAGGACCGGGTTTGTAATCATTGCTTACCACTGCCAGTATAACGGGATTTCCATCTTCATCAAAATTGAGGTCGTTCAGGTACACCAGTTTACCCTCCGGTTCATAGTCTTTCACCAAAGCAGCGTTAGCGGGATTCGTTAAAGGAAGCTGCAGAGATGATCCCTCAATAGTGGTCCATGTTTTTCCCATATCGGTGGTTTGCACCAGGTATACGTTGGTTCGCTTATCCACATTACCGCCGGGATGGTAGTTGAACACAGAAACCACTTTTCCGTTTCGCATGTTCGATACCTGGTAGTGGCCACCCATGCCTGAAAGCTTCTGACCAGCCGACCATTGTTGTCCATCTTCACTGGCGCTCCAATACAATTCTCTTCCATTGGTATATTTTGTAAACAGATAAAGAAATCCCTTTTCGTTTATCCACCAGGGTTGCGGGTAGGTCATGTCGCCTTCTTTAATCTGATCAAATGCATCTATGGCATAAGGTTGGCGGCTTTTGAAAATGATACCCGGGCGGGAAGTGTTTCGCCCGCTTACAAATACCCAGATGTATCCATTGTTGTCTATTGCAATAGAAGCGTTGTCGTGGGGATCATCCACGCCATTTTTATCGTACACTATCACCGGCCTGGGCACTCTTTTTTTGGCATGATCATAATAAGATATCATAATCAGCAAATGTTTTGCCTCCTTTTGGGTAGTTCCTCCATACACAAAAAAGGTTTTATCGGCCTGCTTGCTGTAAATGGCCACAGGCACATGGCTCGAGGTATAGGTACCGAGCCCTCCCGAGTATTTATCGCCATAAGGTGAAAACTGTCCCAGCGTAAACCATATTCCTTTATATCCATCCGCCCTTGCATTTTGGGACACCGCGCAGGGATGCATACACAAAAGCAAACACGCCGATGCGATAGCATTTCTAAAGAATATTTTATTATGTAGCATCAGCGCCAGGTTCATGAGTTGACTGTGTTATCAATTATTTGTGTTCCCATTGCTCCAG
>CAYMKT010000167.1:0-6891 GCA_964391065.1 uncultured Terrimonas sp.
TTGTAGTTTGATGCAAGGTTTGCGGGGGAAAAATCTGTAAAGCATTTGTACTGAAGAATCAATGTCCCCGATCAAAGCAGGGAAGTGCAGAATGGAAAACAAATAAGTTTGGCTAATTTTGGTTTTGCAAGTTTTACACTAAAAAAGCTCACATCTTGAACAGATTTTTACTTGTCGCGTTGAAACAAGCCACACCGGCATTATGCAATATTGCCCGTTTATTCAACACCAGCCCGCAAAAGATACCTTGCCTGCTGGCTTTTTTAATACTGTTTGGGCCTTCAACCTTTGCACAAAAAAAACAAAATCTGAAAATAACAGGAAAGGTTACAGAATCTCAACATCATACTGCACTCGGCTTCGCAACAGTGGAATTACTGAACGCGAGCGACGGCAAATCGGTAACGATCGTAACCACCGAAGAATCGGGAAATTTCACGCTGGAAGCAGCCACAGGCAGCTATTATGCCGTGGTTGAATTTATTGGCTACGCCCCCTTAAAAACGGCCGCCATCAGGCTCAGCCCCGATAAATCGCCTCTTGACCTCGGCACAATACAACTGGTATCGGTATCCAAAACGCTTAGTGAAGTAGTGATCCAGGCCGAGAAAAGTTCGATGACGCTGTCGCTTGACAAAAAAATATTCAATGTAGGGCAGGATCTCTCCAATGCAGGGGGCAGCGCCGTTGATATTTTGAGCAATATCCCCTCTGTTGCAGTTGATGTGGAGGGCAACGTTTCGCTGCGGGGAAGTGGCAGTGTACGCATTTTAATAGATGGTAAACCATCAGGGCTGGTTAGTATCAAAGGCGGAGCAGGTTTACAGCAACTACAGGCGAATATGATAGAACGGGTAGAAATTATCACC
Source organism: uncultured Terrimonas sp. (assembly GCA_964391065.1). Lineage (GTDB taxonomy): Bacteria > Bacteroidota > Bacteroidia > Chitinophagales > Chitinophagaceae > Agriterribacter. The sequence continues at coordinate 870 of CAYMKT010000167.1, forward strand.
AATCCCTCTGCCCGGTATGAAGCCGAAGGCATGAGCGGCATTATTAATATTGTATTGAAGAAAGAACGCAAGGAAGGCTTCAACGGCTCTTTTGAAGTAGTGGCGGGCTATCCGGAAAACTTTGGAATAGCCGCCAATGTAAATTACCGGAAAAAAGATTTTAATTTTTTCGTAAACTATTCGGCTTCCTATCGTGATGCCCCGGGCAGAAGTGATTTATACCAGGAGTTCTATCGCAACGACAGCACGTTTATTTCCACCAAAAACATGGAGCACCATTTAAAAGGAATGTACAATAACGCCCGTGCCGGCCTCGACTATTTTTTTGACGATAATAACATCCTTACCGCCGCCTATACCTACAGGATAAGCAAAGGCAAACGATTTTCGGACATCGTGTACCACGATTACTTAGAAGACCCCGACCATCTCACCGGCATCACTTACCGCACGCAGGACGAAACGGAAACCGAACCCAATTCGGAATATGCGCTCACCTATAAAAGAAATTTTGCCCGGCAGGGGCATGAACTGGTTGCCGATATACGGTATCTTGATAACTGGGAAAGCTCCGATCAGTATTTTGGACAGCAGGATGCAAAACCCGATGGAGGCACTTCGGGATTGCCGTATATTTTACAACGCTCCTTAAATGATGAAACGGAAAAACAATACCTCACTCAAATTGATTATATCCATCCGTTTGGAGAAAACGGGAAGTTTGAAACCGGGCTGCGCAGCAGCTTTCGTAATATGACGAACGACTATTCGGTTACAGAACAGGATGCCAATGGTGAGTGGTTTGAATTACCCGGACTCACGAATAATTTTTTGTATGAAGAAAACATTAACGCGCTTTATGCAATAATAAGCAACAAGGCAAAAAAGATATCGTACCAACTGGGGCTCCGTGGCGAACTCACCAATGTAACCACAACCCTCAAACAAACCAACGAGGTAAATCCGCGTAAATATGCCAATCTTTTTCCAAGCGCGCATGTTACCTACGATTTGCCCAAAGGACACGCCATTCAATTAAGCTATAGCAAACGGGTGCGGCGGCCGCAGTACAACGACCTCAGCCCGTTTATGACCTATAGCGATAACCGCAACTATTGGAGCGGCAACCCTGATCTGAACCCGGAGTTTACCCATTCCATCGAGTTAGGTCATATCAAGTATCTCGAAAGAGCCTCCGTTACCACATCGATCTACTACAGGAACACAACAGGTAAGATAATGCATATAAGAACGGTGGATGAAGACGGAAACTCGTATACCCAACCCCAAAACCTGGCAACAGAAAATTCATTTGGACTGGAATTCACAGGGTCTTTCTCGCCCTATTCCTGGTGGAAAAACGATGCCAGCTTCAATTTCTTCCGTGCTATCACCGATGGCAGCAACCTGGACGAAACCTTTAAAAGCGACACCTATAGCTCGATGATTCGCCTGCTGTCGCGCGTGAGCATTTGGAAAAACACCGATATACAATTGCGGGGCAATTACGAAGGACCACAGAAAACGCCGCAGGGAAGCCGGAAAGCCCTGGCTACTTTAGACCTGGCGGCGAACAAAGACGTTTTAAAAGACAAAGCAACCATTACACTCAATATACTGGATGTGTTTAATTCGCGCCGGTACCGGTCCGTTACAGAAGGCCCGGATTTTTACACCGTTAGTAATTCCCAGGGAAGAATGCGGCAGGTTAACCTTACTTTTAACTACCGGTTGCGCCAGGCTAAGAAAAAGGTTAAAGAAACATTGGAGCCTGAATCGTAAAAAATGCTTTTGACTGGAAGCAGCGGCCATCTGCCCTATAAATGCAGGGCATTGTGATACACAAAATTTCCTGGTGCAGATTGTTTAGATAAATAACCGCCACGGGTTAATCGGATTTTTTCAATGGACTGAACCCTGTTGATGCTTCTCCATCAATTCACTGATTTTGCAATGATGTTAAAAGAAACGTCATTTGCTAAAATATACGAACCCATTTCGCATGCCGGCAAAAATAAATATCCCAGCCTCTATCAAGGGGTTAAATGAAGCTGCCGTTGATGCCTCGCGAAAACGGCATGGCAGCAATGTTGTGGCTCAATCGAATAACAATACCTGGTGGCATATATTAACAGGTATGCTTAAAGAACCGATGCTGGTTCTTTTGATGGCGATCACCACTCTTTATTTTTTCATGGGCGAATACGGTGAAGCCTATTTCATGCTTGCAGCTATTATCATTGTTTCCGGAATTTCGTTTTACCAGGACGGCCGGAGTCGCAAGGCAATGGAATCCCTGGAAAAAATAAATCAGCCTGTGAGCAAAGTAATAAGAGGCGGACAATTGCTAACAATCGCTACACGCGACATTGTGGTAGGCGACATGTTATTGGTGGCCGAAGGCGATACGATTAATGCAGATGGTAAAATAATGCACAGCAACGATTTTTCGGTCATCGAATCGGTGCTCACCGGCGAAGCCTATTCTGTATTTAAGTCAACCGATAGTGAAAATGATGAAATCTACAGTGGTACATTAGTTGCATCCGGACTGGCCATTGCCGAAGTAAATGCCATTGGCAAACAAACCAGGATCGGGAAAATTGGGGAATCCATAAAGAACATCAGCGAAGAGGCTACGCCGTTACAAAAGCAGATTGAAAGGTTTGTGAAAATGATGGCGGTGGCAGGTATTATTGTTTTTTTTGCTGTATGGGGGGTGAACTATATACAAAGCGGCAGCCTTACCGATAGCTTATTAAAAGGGTTAACCCTCGCTATGTCGGTTTTACCCGAAGAAATACCGGTAGCTTTTACCACTTTTATGGCATTGGGTTCACGCCGGTTAATGCAGTTGGGGATTATTGTAAAAAAAATACGGATCGTGGAAACGCTGGGCAGTGCCACTGTAATTTGTGTAGATAAAACCGGCACCATCACAAAGAACCAAATGACCCTGCAAGCGGTGTACGCCTGCAGCAATCACACTTTGTATGAAGGCAACAAATGGGAAGATGACGCAGCGAAGGCGGTTATACGCCTGGCCATGTGGGCAAGCGAACCATTGCCTTTTGACCCCATGGAAAAGACCCTGCACCATGCTTATGAAAATAGTACAGCACAAGACGAGCGAAGGAAGTACCATATGATTCATGAATATCCGCTGGACGGTAAGCCGCCCATGATGACGCACTTGTTTGAGAACACTGAAGGAAATCGCATTATTGCAGCCAAAGGCGCCCCGGAAGCCATCATTGCCGTAAGCTCCCTCTCTCCGGAAGAGAAGCATGCCATGCTTGACCAGGTAAACCTTTTGGCACAAAAAGGATACAGGATATTGGGAGTGGCCAGTGCTGCTTTTGGAGGAAATGATTTTCCAATCCGCCAGCAGGATATCTCTTTTCAATTTTCCGGACTTGTGGCTTTTTACGATCCGCCAAAAGAGAATATCACATCTGTTTTTGAACAATTTTACCAGGCGGGCATTACGGTTAAAATCATTACCGGCGACAACGCCATTACCACCAGGGCGATTGCAAAACAAGCCGGGTTAAAGCATGCGGAATCCACAATGAATGGAGAAGATTTGTTGCAGCTTTCGGAACCAGACATGCAAAGCAGGCTGCAGAACATTAATATTTTTACCCGCATGTTCCCGGAGGCAAAACTGGCAGCCATAAATGCTTTAAAGAACGACCGGGAAATTGTGGCAATGACGGGTGACGGTGTGAATGACGCTCCGGCGCTAAAAGCCGCGCATATTGGCATAGCCATGGGTAACAAGGGAACCGAAATAGCCAAACAAGCTGCAACGCTTATACTCGCAGATGATGATTTATCGAAGATGGTGGATGCCGTGGGAATCGGCCGGCGGATATATACCAACATTAAAAAAGCGGTGCAATATATTATTTCTATACACATCCCCATTATATTAACCGTATCGTTACCCTTGTTCCTGGGATGGGTTTATCCCGCTATTTTTACGCCGGTGCACGTTATTTTTCTTGAACTCATTATGGGACCCACCTGTTCAGTGGTATATGAAAATGAACCGATGGAAAAAAATGCCATGCATATTCCGCCGCGCCCCTTTACTGCTACATTCTTATCGCTGCATGAAATGACCATCAGCATTATCCAGGGGCTGGCGATTACCGCCGGTATTTTGTTCATGTATCAATATGGCATATGGAAAGGTTTCGATGAAGCAGGCACAAGGAGTTTGGTATTTACTACCCTGGTACTCGCCAATATTTTGCTGACCCTCTCCAACCGTTCCTTTTATTTTTCGCTAATAACAGAAATGGGCAACCGAAATAAACTGATGGTTTATATTATTAGCGCCACCTTATTGCTGCTCCTGCTCCTGTTGTATTTGCCCCCGCTCTCCTCCTTTTTTAAGCTCGTTCCCTTATCACTCCAATCGTTGCTTGCCTGCTGTGTCGCAGCCGCTGTTTCCGTACTATGGTTTGAGATATGGAAATGGAGAAAGCGAAGACGCCCTTTCCGGGATAATATTAAGAAGCCTTCCTGGCAGGGCTGAATGTAATGGCAACCGGGTGCTAATTAAAAAAGGAAAAGGAAATGATTGTAACCATTTCTTTCTTATGTTTAAATAAATTTTCACCAGTTTCATAAAACGAAAAGCATATGAGCCGGAATCAAACCAGGAGAGCCTTCATTAAAACCACAGGTATGGGAGCCCTGGGTTTTGCCATATTACCTTCGGTGTACGCCAGGGTTGCCCCAAGCGATAAACTGCGCGTGGCGCATATTGGTTTAGGGGGAATGGGGAATAACCATATGAAATGGTTTGCCAATTTACCGGAAGTAGATATCGTTGCGCTTTGCGATGTGGATGAACTGCACCTGGGTTCTACACTCAAAACCCTGCAGGAGCTTCAGCCAGGTAGCACAGCGAAAGGCTACGGCGATTTCAGGCAAATATTAGACAGGAAAGATATTGATGCCATTACCTGCGCTACGCCCGATCACTGGCATGCCCAAATTGCATCACTCGCCTTCCAGGCAGGAAAGGATGTATATGGCGAAAAGCCACTCTCCTACGATGTGAAGGAAGGGGATACCATGCTCAAATACGCTACAAAATACAACAGGATATTTCAGCTCGGTAACCAGATACATGCAGGAGATAATTTTCATCGCGTGGTGGAGATCATTCAATCGGGCGCTATCGGGAAGGTACATACCGTTCGCTTATGGAAAACAGGCGCTCCACGCGATCTTGGCAGCCCCTCTCCGCAACCCATACCCCAAACCCTCAACTGGGATATGTGGCTGGGACCGGCGCCATACGTGGATTATATTCCTGAGAAATGCCACTTCACCTACCGCTATTTCTTAGATTATTCCGGGGGAGTTTTTGCTGATTTCTGGTGCCATATTGCCGACATTGTATTCTGGTCCATACAACCCAAAGGTTTAAAAAGCATCTCGGCCAAAGGAGAAGCACCATCTGGCATAGCAGACGCACCCAAATGGCTGAATGTAGACTATGAATTTGAAGGATTGAACCTGCATTGGACAACAGAACCTCCTGATGTACCGGGAGCGGCTAAGCGCGGTATCGGCGCTTTTTTTGAAGGAGATAAAGGAACCCTGATCTGCGATTATGGCAGCAGGGAAATAACAATCAACGGCGAAACCGTAACAGATATTCCCGAAATACCGCAAAGCATCCAACGGTCGCCCGGGCACCAGCAAAATTTTGTAGACGCCGTAAAGTCCAGGTCGCAGCCTGAATCTAATTTAGCTTATGCGCGTGAAATGACACTTCCAATGCATCTTGGACTTATTTCTTACCGTGTAGGACGACCATTACAATGGAATGCTGAAAAAGAAAAATTCATCGGTGATAAAGAAGCTAATGCATTGCTTTCGAGAAAGCCGAGAAAAAAGTGGGATTTGCTATAAGCATCAAGATAACGTGATTTTAATCAATGAAAAAACACCGTCAGAAATAGTGCAGTAGTCTAACAGATTTCTCAGTCGTGCATAA
>CAYMKT010000168.1:0-3429 GCA_964391065.1 uncultured Terrimonas sp.
ATTTCCCGTTATGATACTTCAGGCTCGTTGCCCACTGTCCATGTCCATACCTGTGGCAACCCTCGAGGTTATAGCACTTACTGAAATCGAAATGCTGGACCGCATTGCTGCAATATTCCCAGTTCACCAAATCGTGTGATTTGAGTATCGTTACACCCGGAAAAACAAACATGGTGGTGGATACCATATAATACGTATCGCCCACGCGGATCACATCAGGATCAGGAAAGTCGGCAGAAATCACCGGGTTGGTATAGGTTCCGTCTCCATTATCGCTGTGTACGTTTTGCGACATCACATGCATGGATGAAAAAGACGATAAAAACAGGAGCAGTATAATTCTATTTTTTATCATGCTTCGGGTTAGAGCATTCACGTTTTCTATCACCGTAATCAGTCTTTAAATAACAATGGGCTAAACTGGTACAGGTTGTCTCTCCATACCGGCCAGGTATGGCCGCCGGGATACTCATAGTAGGTATGCTTAATTTTCATTTCATCCAATTTCTCCAGCATCATCTTACAGTTTTTATAGGCGATATCCTCTTTGCCACCCATTGCAATCCAGAACGCTTTCAGGTTATTGTTAATGAAGTCAGTATGAGTTTTCATAAAATCATATTGGGCATCAGCGATAGCGCTTTGCATGGGCATTATCCAGCCGGAGCTGAATACACCGAGGTAAGAAAACATCCCGGTGTTTTTGATCCCTGTGTAAAGCGTATGTATACCACCCATCGACAAGCCTGCCAGCGCCCGGCTTTTCGCATCCGTTTTTGCACGATAATTTTTTTCAACAAAAGGAATGATCACGTCTTTCAGTTCTGATTCAAACATTTTCAAACCAGGTTCATTAAAAGCAGGACTACCCATATTCGCATCGGGCATTACCACCAGCATGGGCCCGGCTTTGCCGGCAGCGATAAGATTATCCAGTATTAAATCGGTTTTTCCCTGGGTAGCCCAACCTGTTTCATCTTCACCGCCACCGTGTAAAATATAGAGTACCGGGTAAGATGCATTCGTATTCGCATCATAACCCGGTGGCGTATAAATGTAAAATTGCCGCCAGGACCTCGTAATCGCGGAGAAATATCTTTTCCTCCTGGTTTCGCCATGGGGTACATCTCTCAACGCATAATAACTACCGCCGGCAAATGGTATTTCAATGCCGCTTGCCATTCTTCCCATACCATAAAATGTTTCACTGGATGGATCGGCAACCGGCACGCCATCTATCAACAATGAATAATAATGAAAGCCCGGGCTGATGGAATCTGTTGTTACAGTCCAATACCCACTTGTATCTTTTACCATATCGTATTTCCGGCCAAGGTCAACCTGCAGCTTTTGTGCATCCGGGGCTTTTACCCTGAAAATAACGCGATGGTCTGGCAAAATCTGTGGGTAGTTGGCCGAGCGGACATTGGTAGCCGCAGGAGCACCTGCAATGGGATACTTCGAAAATGTGGAAGTATCCACCGGTTTAAAAATCAATTGCGAGAACATATATAAACCATTCTTCCACACTTTGAAATCGTGTACGCCCGGCTCAACATAATAGATATGGGGTACGTTGTTTTTTTGCAGGTAATCGTGTGTGCGCTTACTGAATGCAATTAAACCATCACTGGCGCCGCAGGATATAAACAGCAGTTTTATTTTCTGTTTTGCTTCAGCAGGATCGGGTACTAATTCTTCGGGTCGTTTTGTGTTCGGCGCAGATGAGAATCCACCAATCCAGGCAAACTCGTCAAGATTACCCAAACCAAAATTCAACGATTGTCCGCCTCCCATGGATAAGCCGGCTATGGCGCGGTGTTCCCTGTCTTTATACACCGAATATTTTTTTTGTATGTAGGGTATCAGATCGTTCAACAAATCCTTTTCAAACGTTGCGAATGCCTGCACTTTGGCGCTGTCAAAAACATTGCCGCCTGCACGGTCATCCTTCATAGCCCTGCCGTTAGGCATTACCACGATCATTGGTTCTATTTTACCCTGTGCATACAGGTTATCAAGGATGATTTGAGGTGTGCCACCATTGAGCCACTCCTTTTCATCTCCACCAATACCATGCAACAGGTACAATACCGGGTACCTGTTCTTTTTTGAATAACCTGGGGGTGTGTAAATCAGTGCCCTTCGTTTATTACCAACCGTTTTCGAATTGTAGGTGATGGTATCAATTGTGCCGTGCGGGATATTGTATTGTACCGTATCGAAGCCCTTAGGTGCGGGTTCAACCTGTGCAATTGCAGTAACTGTAAGAAGAGCGGCGGTCACAAATAAGAGGATCATTCTTTTCATATGAGCTGTATTAGGCAGACTTATTTTGATGTTTTCTTTTACCTGAAGAATGGCGTCAACCAGGATGCTTCAATTAATTTTTAAATAAAAGTGGAGCTAATTCATGCAAGCTGCGCCGCCAGGTCTGGAACTCGTGGGCTGTATTTTCAGAAATATACGACACTGCATTGATGCCAGCTTCTTTAAGCGCAATGGTTGCTTCCTTAATACGTTCAGGCCTTTCTTTACTGCCGCAGCTCAGGAAAATCAATTTAACCTTCGACTTATCTTTAATTTCTTCTGCTGTGTAAATGCCACCGCTAAGGAGGCCATAGTATGAAAAAACACCGGGTTTGTTGAGTGTAATGCTGTGCGTTTCCATGCCACCCATCGACAGCCCGGCCATAGCACGATGCGATGGTTTAGCAATTGTGCTGAAGTTAGCATCAACATAAGGAATCAGTTCATCAACAAGCACTGTTTGAAATGGCTCGATTTTAAAACTTTTTAGACCGCCAAATTTCACATCGTTAGTCATGCCGTATGTCATTACAATAATGAAAGGTTCTATTTTTCCTTCTGCAATCATATTGTCCATAATTAAATTAGCATGCCCCTGGTTACTCCAGGCTGTTTCATCCTCGCCCCAGCCATGTTGCAGGTAAAGCACAGGATAACGTTTATTTGACTGGCTGTTATAACCGGGAGGGGTATAAACAAAAGCCCTGCGTGAAGTGCCGGTGCTCGGTGAAGGAAATAAAACCTGCTGCACATTACCATGCGGAACCTTCTTAAGAGCATAGAAATCCTGGTCATGTGCAGGTATTTCAATGCCGCTTTCCCAGCGGGTGGAACCGAAGAAATGTAAGGTCCCCGGGTCATTAAATTTTCCACCATCAACCCTTACATTATAATAATGAAAGCCTTCATCCATTGGACCTTCGGTAGTGCCCATCCACGAACTATCTGCTGACCGGGTTAATAGTGTGCCGCCCCTGCCACCAAGGCCAAGGCTCACTCTTACGCTATCTGCACCTGGCGCTATTATCTTGAACCGTGCATACCCTTGCGAATTTACCTGGGGATATTCCTGCCCCGGCTGATTAAGGGTAGAAGGTTTAAAATCCTCTTTAACCTCTG
>CAYMKT010000168.1:3529-6705 GCA_964391065.1 uncultured Terrimonas sp.
TATTCCTGCCCCGGCTGATTAAGGGTAGAAGGTTTAAAATCCTCTTTAACCTCTGTTTGTGTTGCCTGTGCAAAACAGGTGCCACCAGTTAAGGTAGCTGCCAAAATCATAACTAAAAATTTGATTTTCATTTTTTTATTTTTTCGTGCTTAAAATCATATTTCTGAAATCGGTGAGCAAACTACATGTGTTTGCCATTCGTAAAAACATACCATTGTTTAGCAATACATCCACCCGATACCTTGCGCTTTGGTGTTTCATGTACATTATTTAAATATTGCCTGTAGTGTGGTTGCCAGGTATTGTTTACAGTTCATCCATGTGTGGCCACCAGGGACGATATAGCTTTTTACTTTTACTTTTTTGTCCTCAAACATGGCAATATTCTTTTGAACACTGTCATACAAAAAATCCTCGGTGCCTACACTAATAGTAAACAGCTTCAGTTGGTTATTGATCTTATCAGCATCAGGTGTCCAGTTGCTGAAGTTTTTCTGAAACTCTTCCGTTGCGGTATAAGGTGCATAAGAACAGATGTATGCGAACCTGTCTGAATGGGTAAGACCGATATTCAACGCTTGTCCACCACCGACAGAAAATCCCGCAACAGCGCGGCTTTTGCTGTCCTTTAACACGGGATAATTGGCTTCCACAAAAGGAATAATATCATTCATCACATCTGTTGTAAAATCGGGCATTGGTTTGGGTCTAACATTGCCATAAGGCATTACGATGATCATTGGAACCGCTTTGCCCTGTGCAACCAGGTTGTCGGCAATGAGGTTGGCGCGGCCAACTTTTGTCCAGGTTTCTTCCGTATCAGAACCGCCATGAATCAAATACAGTACGGGATACTGTTTCCCGCTTTCGGGATCAAAACCGGGAGGTGTATATACCAGCACCTGGCGCGTTGTGCCAAGCGTACCGGATTCATAGTAGCGATAGTTAATCTTTCCATGTGGTACATGTTGAAGCGAATGCACCAGCGGTTGATTGCCGGGAATATCTACAATACTGCGTTTGAACCTCTCATTGGCAAAAATGAGTGTATTACTGGGGTCTGCAAGCTGAACGCTGTCCACCCAAAAACTGTAAGGATACAAATCCGGCTTTATGGGTCCTACGATAACACTCCATACACCGGAGGTATCTTTTTGCATGGGTTGAACTTCCCGCGAAAATTCACCGCTTACCCAAACCTTTTGTGCGGTTTGGGAATAATACCGGAAGGTAACTGTATTATCAGGATGCACATCCGGTGAACTGACAGAGGGTGGCCTTTGAGCCTGGATGGATATGACTGAAAACATCAGTATAGCAACTATATAAGAGAAGCGACTCATTTCTATAAGATTATTTTATTTAAAGAGTAATTGTGCAGTTTCTGCGAGGAATACTTTGGTATTCATCCAGGTATGTCCACCACTTGTGACCAAACTTTTATAATTGATATTCTTCGATTTAAGGTAGTTGAGAAATTCAACCGTTTGATTATACAGGAAATCTTCATTGCCTACACTTACCCACATCAATTTCAATTGTGTGTTGGTTCTACCCGGGTTATCAATTATCGAGCTGAATTTGTCTTCCATTTCCCTGGGCGTGAGGTAAGCACTGTAACAACAAACCCAGGAAAACTTATCCATATTGTGGTATGCCGTACGTAATGTTTGACCGCCTCCACGGGAAAAACCACCAATGGCGCGACTGTCTTTATGGGCTATTGCGCGGTAGCTTTTTTCAACATAAGGAATCACATGATTAACCAGGTCATCTTCAAAGTCTTTGGCCCTTCTAAGCGCATCTGCACTTTCTCTTCCGGTTGGATCTGCCGGCTTGGGTCTTCCTTTTTGTTCCGCCACTCTTGCCTCTATATTACCGTAGGGCATAACAATGATCATGGGCCTAGCTTTCCCATCGGCAATAAGATTATCCAGTATAAGATTGGTGCGGCCAACTTTAAACCATGTTTCTTCTGTATCTGTTGTTCCGCTTACCAGGTAAAAAACGGGATATTTTGTTGAGTGATTTTTATCGTATCCCGGGGGGGTGTATATCACCAAAGATCCGGTAGTGCCCTGAACGGAGGGATAATATTCGTAGGTGATAGTGCCATGGGGTACGTTGCGCATGGCATGTACCAGGTCAACATCTCCCGGAATATCAACCAGGCTTGCTTTAAACCTTTCATTCGGAAAAAAAGCAACATTAGCCGGATCCATAACGGTTATTCCGTCTACTTTAAAACTGTAAGGATAAATATCCGGCTTTATCGGACCTACTGACACACTCCAGATACCCGATGAATCTTTAGTCATCGGTGCCGGCATTTTTTCAAACTGGCCGCTTAGTGTAACTTCTTTTGCAGAGGGTGCCAGGTAACGGAAAGTAACTGTTTTATCAGGATGAACCTGGGGAGATATTACCCATGGTCCGCGTGGAGGCTGGCCCTTTACCATTAAGGAAATGGCAAATATTCCGAAACATAAAATACAGCGTAAGCATAATTTTTTAGGCATAGTACAGGTTGATTTAATATTTTCTACTTCATGTATCACAGCTATTTCATTTTGAAATGAAAATGATCGTTTGTCCTGTTTATGTTGGTTTATCATACACAAAAGTGGGTTTTAAACCAGGTGGTGTAGGGACTGCTTTTTTCTGAGATAACCGGTGCCGGCGTTGCCTCGTTCTCTAAAAATGGATTGGCATTCTCCCCTACTGCTTTCTCCAAACTATTGCCATCATTCTGCTTCATTTCATTTGGGATGCTCATACGAAGATTACCCAAGTGTTGATTTGATAGCCAGATTAAAATCCTGCCCTATTTCCATTCCATATCAACTACTTCAAAACCGCCACGTGGCCGTTTGGGCGAATAAAACAACCGGGCTTGCAAGTAAAATAGTAAACCATATTTTTATCCTATGGCGGTTATTAAATCAGCTAATCAACCTGTACGGACAAACACTAAAGTTTTACCTTGTCCTTATTGCACTGCCCGGCGTGTCTTTCCCATAAGGAACTTCAAATTAACCCTGTTTCAAGTTGGCCATTTACCGGCCCTTACACTATAAAGCCGGCTATTGCGGGCTTTCACAATTAACAGGGGTATTCGTTAAAACACGCTTGAAATATGAACAAAAAGAAAAGAAAAAATCAGCAGGAGGAAAAAA
>CAYMKT010000169.1:0-6559 GCA_964391065.1 uncultured Terrimonas sp.
TAAAATGCCAGTGACGTTTATAAAATGACCGTGTTTGCGAGACGTATATGGATGCCGGAACGTAGAATAAGTATGCGCTCCGAAGCGAAGCGGAGTAATTGGATAAAATCCGAAGTCGAAAATTCTAAATTCGAAGCAATCATAAACTTCCAAACGCCAAACTAATACAGCCCATACATGCGCCGCACTTCCATTACAATGTCTTCAATTTGGGCATCCTCAGCCCGGGGGTTATAGGTTTGTTTCAGGCTGCTGCCAAATATCCAGGCAACGCTTTGCCAGAAACTTGCAGAGAAACTACCCTTATAATCGTGAATAATATCGTAGCAGGTATTGCCGGTTTCTCTTGCAATAAGCTTCATGAGCACCTTTCCCTGGTAAATGGAAAGCTCGGTGAGGGGTTTAGTAAATTCATTGCGTAAATCTTTTTCACGACTTTTCACGTAAGCCTTTCGTTTCTCTTTGCCGGAAATATTCACTAATTGTGCATTGATATCGTTGAAAACCGCCCCGGCTTTTCGGGCATAAGGGTAGGTTACATATACGGCATTGCGCAACCTTGTCCACTCCCGCAGCGCCCTTTTCTGTGAGGCCGATAATTTCAGGTAAATATACACTGCAGAAAGCTCCTTATACGACAGCGTGTCTCCGTTGTAGATAATGGCCTGAACGGTAATCGTATCATTCACTCCGTAATTCGACTGTGATCGGGCATACCCCGATAACAATGCTACGCAAAAGAGAGAAATGATTAATTTTTTATATGTGTTATTGATGGTCTTCATCAATATTAATACTTCAATTAACGTGTAGCGTGTACTTTTAATACGTGTAGACAGAAAAGACTGTTCAAGCGCTGCGAGCCGGCCAATAATTTATGAATAATTAACTGTTTTTCGAAAACCGGTTCCAGGCGCTGATTAAGAATCCCGCCGTCATTACAAGCACGCCCAGCCATAACAGGTTAATAAATGGAAACTGAAACGCCTTTAAAGTAATATACTTCATTATAGCGTTCGACTCCTTAATGCCCAATGCTACATCGTTACCAATCTTATTCACCTGTAAAACAAGGTTTTCCGACATTATCGTATCTCTCTTAGCGATAGCGGCATTGTCTTTGGCAAAAAGCGCCGGTTGGGCTTTATAGGTCATCCCTTCATTAGAATGAATGGTTACATCGGCTAACCAGGCGCTGTCGACTAATGGCAGGTCTTTATTGGTGTTTTTATTGGCTTCAATAACCTGGTCTACAACAATAAAACCATTGGAATAAAATACCGTATCGCCTTGCAAAACAGGGTGATCCCTGAAAGTGGCGGTATCTTTGAGGCTTTCGGGGTCGGGCATGGAGGTAACAAAAGTGAAAACGTCCTTATTCCAGTAATGCCGTGAATCGGGATTAGCCGATAAACTGGTCCGTCCCTCATCTCCCTTCATCAGGAAAGCATTGGGATACAAATTGAAGTTTTCGAGCACCTTGCCTGATGTGCTATCCTTACGCAAGTAGTTAACCCTGAAATACTTTTTTTCATCAGCGGGATGCGATGAATCGGCTTCATAAGTTACCATATACTTACCCATAGGCGTGGGTACTCCCATAATAAGGGTAATATTCTCCAATCCACTATCATCCCGGCCTTTGGGATCTTTTAAACCTGGTATCATAATGCCGGTACGATTGATAGATATGACCTGCTTTTTTGAAGAGGTAACTAAGATACCCAGTAGTACCATACCAAAGCCCACATGCGCAATAGAACCACCCGCCAGGCGAATCTTACCTTTTGCGCCTGTCCAAATATATGCGGCGTTGGCAATGATGCTGTAGGTAGCGGCAAAAATGGCAAAATGGATGGCGCCCAAATATCCAATGCCGTAAGTATCGTAATCTATTTTCCCGGCTATACTGATCACCAGCGAAATAATGGCGGCAGCAGCAGTCGGAATAATCATTTTCTTAACCCAGAAAGAGCGGGGTGTTTTTTTGTATTTCAGGTATTGGGTAATGGCAGTGAGTAACCCGATAACAATCGCAATTAATATCATCACCCGGTTATATACATATTCGGGGTCTTCTCCAATCGCTTTATTTGTACCAAAAATTTTATTAATAATAGGCAATGAAGTATAGAAGGTGATATAGGTACCCGAAATCAACAATACCAGCGCACCAACAAACATCCAGAATTCACGCGACGAAACTTCCTCTTCCTTATGAATAACCGGGATATTCTTTGCATTCCGGATAAACGCGGTGATGAACAAGATGCTGAAAGTTGCCATCATAATAATAAGATGCCAGAACAGGGAATCGCCTTCGCCTGTAAACGAATGCACCGATGTATCGCCCAATACCCCCGTACGCGTTAAAAAAGTAGAGTATACGAGCATAATGAAAGCCAGGAAAAGAAACCAGTATACCGATTTGGAGGAATAGCCCGTCGACTTATTGACTAACATAACATGCACGCCAGCCACCATCAGTAGCCAGGGAACCAATGAAGCGTTTTCAACGGGGTCCCATGCCCAATAACCGCCAAATGTGAGCGACTCATAAGCCCAGGCGGCACCCATCATAATACCAACGCCAAGAACAGCCGCACTGAATAAAGTCCAGGGCAGTGCCGCTTTTACCCAACCTGTATACTGCTTTTTCCAAAGTCCCGCAAGCGCAAACGAGAAGGGAACGATTGTGGAAGCGAACCCTAAAAACATTACAGGTGGATGAATGACCATCCAATAATTTTGGAGCAGTATATTTAAGCCGTTTCCGTCGCGCAGGTATTTTTGCAGGTATAGTGGATCCTGGAATACCGGTGCGCCGGGAAATTCGTTCCGCATCAATACAAACGGGTTGCTACCCAATTTTAAATCGAAAAAATACATGCCAAGCAAAAAAGTGGCAATAAAGACCTGGGCGAGGGAAATAATGGTCATTACCGGCGTTTCCCATTTCCTGGCGGTAAGCATAATACCAATGCCAAGCATGCAGTGCCAAAAATTCCAAAGCATGAAACTACCTTCCTGCCCTTCCCAAAAACAACTCAACAGGTATTTTACCGGCAGGCTCCGTTTGGAGTGCTGATGCGCATATTTATATTCGAAATAATGATTGTAGATGATAATATACAAGCTGACGAATATGGCTACTACGGCTACCGTTTCAATAATAAATGCGGTACGGGCCAGTTTTTTCCACGATAACTGATCGTCGGGCAAGGAAGTTTGTGTGGCTTTATAATAAGCGAAAGTTGCTACAAGGGAGGCAACAAACGATAACAATACAAAAAAGTAGCCCAGTTGTCCTACCAATAAATGTTCACCCTGATAAACCATGTTGTTAATCCTTCAATTTTTGTTCTAAAGCTTTTTCCTGCTGTAACGGATCGTCTTTGTATTTAGAAGGACATTTCAACAAAATTTCTTTGCATTCAAATACTTCGCCATTCATTTTCCCTTTCAGTACAATGCGTTCACTCATTTCTAATTCAGGGGGTTTTGTGCTATGATACACCACTTTTGTTTCACCACCCAGGGAGTCAACAGCATAAAAAGACAGGAAATTGGGATCAGTAACAGGATCATATTCTATTTCTTTTGATCTGTCTAATTTTGCAATCAGGTGAATGAACTTTCCCTGCTTTTGTTTGGCCGAGTTGATGGTATCGTAGGTGGTAAGGTCTTTAGATAGGGTAACCAACATATATGCAATTACTCCTGCAATGGCCACTAATGCAACGATATGAATTTTTTTCATGATGGGAACGCTTGTATGACGTGGCAAAATTAGTTCAAAAAACAACGCTGAGGGTATTTGTTTTATCATGAATGCAATGATTTAGGCAACTATTCATGCAGCCATTTTGTATTTAACTTTTTGCCAACAATATACCGTGCACATCGGTGATAATGTTGTAGTTAGATTATTTATTCTATAGTGGCTGCAACCTTAACGATCGCTTTCGCGTTATGAAGTAACCTGGCGGTTAACGTATCGCATAAAAAACTGCTATAACTTGCATCTTTTTTGAAACATCATCTTTTAGATCATGGATCTTTCCAAATTTGACCCCAACAGTTCCGGCAATCCCAACTACAATATTTTTGGTTTACCCACTACCGAGGAAGATGCGCGTCTTGTTGTGTTATCGGTTCCCTGGGAAGTAACGGTAAGTTACCTGGCAGGCACGGCAAGAGCGCCCGAACGTATTCAGAAAGCCAGCATGCATGTTGATCTTTTTGACGCAGATGTAAGCGACGGTTGGAAGCAGGGTTTCTTTCTGCGCGAAGCGGATAAAAAAATTCTTTTGAAAAACGATTATCTCCGTAAAGAATCCGAACTGTTTATTGACTATATCTCCAAAGGCGAAAAAATTGACGACAACCGGTTCATGCGTAAAGCCCTGAAAGAAGTAAATGAGGGCAGCGACTTTTTGAATGCCTGGGTATACGACCAAACCAGGGCATTGCTCGATAAGGGAAAACTCGTTGGTGTGTTGGGAGGCGACCATAGTACGCCACTCGGGTTTTATAAAGCGATTGCGGAGAAGCACGACGATTTTGGCATTCTGCAAATTGACGCCCATTGCGATCTTCGCAAAGCCTATATGCAGTTTACCTATTCGCATGCTTCCATTATGTACAATGCCTTATCAGAAATTCCCCAACTCACCCGGGTGGTGCAGGTGGGTGTTCGCGATTACTGTCATAGTGAGTGGGAATACATTTGTAACAGCAATAGCCGGGTGGTTACTTATTTCGATAAACAGATAAAAGAACGGCAATACGAAGGCTTAAGCTGGAAACACATTGCCGACGAAATGATCAACCATCTTCCGCAAAAAGTATATATTAGTTTTGACATTGACGGATTGAACAGAACGTTATGTCCGCATACCGGCACGCCTGTTCCGGGTGGCTTTGAAGCAGAACAGCTATTTTATCTTTTCCGGAGAATTATTGAAAGTGGACGTACGCTCATTGGCTTCGACCTTTGTGAAGTGGGCGTTAGTTCAAACGAATGGGATGAAAATGTGGGAGCAAGAGTATTATTTAAATTGTGTAACCTGATGGTTGCCAGCAACTGAAAGCATGCCGAAAAAACAAGTTGAGCTATTTAACTATATCCTGTTAATCAAAAAGGGAAATCCTCAGTATATTGATTATATCAGTTTCCTCCTTTGCTTTATTTCATGGGTATTCTTTCTGTATTATTCATTTAGCATAGCTGATGTTTCCACCTTATTATTTTGGATGAGTTGGACTGTACCCCTTACGCTTGCCTGGAAGATATGGGTTAAATTAAAGATCAAACGGGCATCAACATACAGGCACCCGTTGTTTATTACAGGGTGCCTGTGGTTATTGGTTCCCGGCATGCGCTGGATCGCGCTCCTGTTCATTTTATTTATTGTATTCGACCACCAGTCACGCCATCCGCTGGAAATAGGCGTATCGGATGAAAGAATTGTGATCAATACTTTTTTCCGTAAAAGATATGAATGGAATGTGTTTTCTAATGTAGTGCTTAAGGATGGTTTACTGACACTGGATTTTAAAAATAATAAAATGCTCCAGAGAGAAATTATCCACCAGGATGTGAATGAAAATGAATTCAACAGTTTTTGCCGGGAGCAGATAAATTTGAGATTTGAGATTTAAGATTTGAGATTGTGGCTGATTTAATTTGTAGTTTATAGTTTGTGGTTTATGGTTGCATTTTGCTTCGGATTTCGGATTCCCGGCTTCGGATTTAATATTGGGTTCTTGCTATTTGTCTTTTGGTGCTTTGTATTTTATCAGGGTACTGCCATCCGTTGCTTCATGGCTTCATACAAAATGATCCCTGCGGCAACAGATACATTATAGGAATCGAAGCTGCCGGCAATGGGTATAGCAAAATGCGCATCCGCCGCCTTACTTAAAAACCGCTGTATCCCTTTCTCTTCACTACCCATAATTATACAGCAGGGTTGTTTAAAATCCATTTCATATACCTTTTGAGCCGCTTTCATTTCAGATCCCATCACACTTATACCATTTAAGTGCAGGGCATCAACCGCGTGTGCCAGGCTGTTAACTCTTGATATGTACACCATTTCAAGCGCGCCGGCAGATGCTTTCATAGTTTCTTCGTTAAGCGCACCTACGCCTTTATCGGGAATAATAATACCCTGTGCGCCACAACATACCGCTGTTCTGGCAATAGCGCCTATATTCCGTACATCGGTTACGCCGTCGAGCATCATAAATAAGGGTGTATTGCCGTTTGCAACAACATGATCAATTACCTGTTGCAGCTCAATGTATTGAATGATCGCCCCAATGGCTACTACCCCCTGGTGGTTGGCTTTTGTAAAACTGTTCAGTTTCTCCATTGGCACCATTTGTATGGGCACGTGGTGATCTTTTGCTAACTGCCGGATCTGCTGAATGTTTTCACCATTGATATTCTTATGCATGAAAATCTTGTCGATGGCTTTACCGCTTGCAAATGCTTCGATCAAAGGCTGACGCCCGATTATGATGGATGGCTTTTTCAATATTGAAATGTTAT
>CAYMKT010000170.1:0-6531 GCA_964391065.1 uncultured Terrimonas sp.
TCCTGTAAAATGTATACTGAGTTCATCAATCATTCAGGAGCCTCGCAATGACGTTCGGGAAAATGAGACTGCTTCGTTGCCTGTTGCTCAAAGCCAGGCACTCAGCAAGGCAAAGGGGTTCGCACTGACGCTAACTGTCAAACGCCAATGTCAAATCTCAGATAATAAATCTTACATCAAAATTACCTTACTAATTCTCCCTTCAGTCTCAGTAATTCCGTTTCAGAAAGTTTCGTATTATACCTCGCCCCGATCAGGCGATCGTAGGCATCCTGCAGACTCTTCTGCGCTTCTCTTAATTCAAGATAGGTAGATACCCCCAGCCGGAAACGCTCGAGTGCGATCATTACGTTTTCCTTGGCAAGCTCAATATTTTCTTCTTCCAGTTCGAGTGCGGTTACCTGGTAACGGTAACTGTTATACGCCACTTTAACCCAAACATTTACCAGGCTCTTTTGCTTCGCTACTACTATATCCTGGTATTCCACATCTAATTTTGCCTGTTGTATATTACGGTTAACGCTAAAGTTATTCAGCAAAGGAATAGCTGCTGTAAAGCCAAAATTATACCCCTTGTTGCTGCTGTAAGTAGAGGCAAAAGGGTTGATATTGTTCTGGTTTTCATTGCGGGTAAAATTGTAGGCCGATACAAACGAAATAACCGGCCAACGATCGCCTTTAAATTCTTTCAAAGCAACCCTCGCTATATCCGCATTCTTCATAGCCTGTAAAATGGAGAAGTTGGTGGTTTCAATACCGTTTTGAATATCGGCAATATTCAGGTCCAGGTTCAACGGAATGGAATCCGCCACCTCATATACTGCCGGCAACTGCATGCCAGTGAGTTGGTTTAAACGATCCTTTAACTGGATGATCGTAGTTTGCTGCTGCAGGTGCGTAGCTATTTGTGCATTCAGGTCTACCTTTGCCTGCAGCAATTCGGGTTTCGTTCCCAGTCCAACCGACAATTTCCGGTCGGCCAATTTTACCCGCTCTTCACTGATCGACATCTGTTCCTCCAGCGCTTTTAACATCTGTTTCTGTCTTACAATCAGGTAATAATTGTTAACCACTTCCGCCGTGGTATTCACCACCTGCGCCTTGAGGTTAATCTGCCCCAGGGCATACAATTCGTCTACTTTTTGTTTGGTAGCAAACATCCGCAAACCATCAAATAGCGTCCAGTTCAAATTCATGGCGGCATTAATATTACCAGTCTTGATTCCCGAACCTTGCACTTCCGGGCGTGAATCGAATTTTTGTTTTTGGGCTGAAGTGGTCCACAACGTACCAACTGTGGCATTGATATTAGGCAGAAAAGCGCCTATTACATAACGTTTATCCATAGCGGCTGCTACAGAGTCGTTGCTGACCAGCAAAATATCATAATTGCTTTGAAGACCGGCAGCAATGGCTTCCTGTAAAGTGATCATTTGCTGCGCCTGTACTGATGAAATACTTATACTAAAAACTACTGAACCGATGCTGATGATTTTTTTCCATTCCATAACAGGTCAGGCTCTTTTTTCTGCTGAAAAATATTCGTCTATATGGCTTACTTGTTTTCTCGCCGAAAGAAAACTATACATGGCCGGAATTACAAAAAGGGTGAGTAATAATGAAAAAATAATCCCGCCAACAATTACGATACCCAGTGGCATACGACTGGTGGCTGCCGCACCAAGCGATAGTGCAATGGGCAATGCACCCAACGCCATGGCCAGGCTCGTCATTAATATTGGCCGCAGCCTTGCCACAGCAGCTTCTACAACGGCTCTTCCTTTTTCAATGCCCGATCTTTGTTTCTGGTTAGCGAACTCTACGATAAGGATACCATTCTTGGTTACCAACCCGATGAGCATGATCATCCCTATTTGTGAAAATATATTAATCGTTTGTCCGAATATCCACAACGACAATACGGCGCCGGCAATGGCCAATGGTACCGTAAACATGATGATGAAGGGATCAATAAAACTTTCGAACTGCGCAGACAGCACTAAAAATATCAAAGCCAATGCGAGCAAAAAGGCAAACATGGTATTGCCGGAGCTTTCCTGGAAGTCGCGCGAAGAGCCGGCAAGCGATGTGGCAAAAGTATCATCCAGCATTTTATCGGCAATATCTTCCATGGCTTTAATGCCATCCCCCAGTGCAACACCCGGGGCAAGTCCGGCCGAAATGGTAGCCGATTTGTAACGGTTAAAGTGATAGATCGTAGGCGGTGTTGTACTTTCCCTGATGGTCACCAGGTTGTCAAGCGAAATGCTTTCGCCACGGTTATTGCGCAGGTAAATATTTTTCAAATCTGTGGGCTTGTTCCGGTCGTCGCGGGGTACCTGCCCTATCACTTCGTATTGTTTCCCTTCCTTTGTAAAATATCCGAGCCGGCGGTTACTGTACGCCAATTGCAGCGCTTCCGAAATAGCGCCAACACTCACACCCAGATCGCTGGCTTTTAAGCGGTCAACCGTAACCGATAGTTCTGGTTTATTAAATTTAAGGTCTATATCTACTCCCTGGAAAGCCGGGTTTCTATTGGCTTCATCCATAAACTTCGGAAGGATTTCCGTAAGCTTATCGAAGTTGTTATTTTGTATAACAAACTGAACGGGTAACCCTCCACCCCTCCTGCCCACGGAAATGGTTTGATCCTGGGTTGGAAATGCCCTGCCTTCTGTAAACCTGGGAAGATTTCTGTTCACCATATCCACAATATCCTGCTGCGACCGGTCTCGTGCGGCGGGGTCAACAAGCGCTACCCTCAGGAAACCGGTATTTACTGAACCTGTTCCCGAAAAACCGGGAGCGGTTACTGTTAAAATCGTTTTACTTTCCGGCACAGAGTCTAATACAAAATGGGTAAGCTTATCAATATACCGGTCGGTATATTCAAAAGAAGAACCTTCGGGCGTGGTAACCTGTAAACTAAACTTGCTGCGATCTTCCAGGGGCGCCAATTCAGATTTCAAACTCCCGCCCACCAGCCATATTAAAGTTCCGCATATAGCTATAACGAGTACGGCCACCCATTTTACTTTCATAAACTGGCTTAAAGAACGGTGATATCCATTTTCCATCCCTTTAAAAAAAGGTTCTGTAACCCGGTAAAACCAACCGTGCTTATGTACCTTTTTAGTGAGTTTTATATTGAGTACAGGCGTAAGCGTTAATGACACAAAAGCAGATACCAGCACCGCGCCTGCAACCACAATCCCAAATTCACGGAATAACCTGCCCACAAAGCCCTCCAGAAAAATAATGGGTAAAAAGATCACCGCAAGGGTGATAGAGGTTGAAATAACAGCGAAATAAATTTCTTTGGAACCCTCCCGCGCAGCCTGCCATTTATTCATGCCCTCCTCCATCTTTTTATAAATATTCTCTGTTACCACTATCCCGTCATCCACCACTAATCCCGTGGCCAGTACAATGGCCAAAAGGCTTAATACATTGATGGTAAATCCGCAGAGATACATGATAAAAAAAGCGGCAATCAACGAAACAGGAATATCTATTAAAGGCCGGATTGCCATCAACCAGTCGCGGAAGAAAAAATAGATAATCAGCACCACCAGCGTAATGGCTATAAAAAGCGTTTCTTCCACCTCCGATATGGAGCGTTTAATAAACACACTGTCATCCAGCACAATATCCAGTTTGATGTCGGGAGGTACTTCGCTTTTTAATTGCTCATAACGTTTGTAAAACTCATCGGCTATGGAAACATAGTTGGCGCCCGGCAGCGGTTCAATGGCAAGTGCAATCATGGGCACGCCATTCAGTTTTAAGATTGTTTCTTCATTTTCCGGCCCCAATACCGCTTCACCTATATCCTTCAACCGAATGATGCTCCCGCCAAAGTTTTTAACAATAATATTATTAAACTCCTCTTCCGTTTGTAAACGACCAAAGGTTCTTACGGTGAGTTCCGTGTTATAGCCGGCAATTTTGCCTGAAGGCAGTTCCACATTTTCTTTCAACAGGGCCTCCTGAACATCCTGGAACGTTAACCCATACGCATTAAGCCGCGAGGGGTCGAACCAGATGCGCATGGCATATTTTTTCTCACCCCAGATGCGCAGCCCGCTTACGCCGGGAATGGTTTGAAGCCTTTCCTGCAGCACGTTGGTAGCATACTCGGTAACCTGCAATTGATTCCGGGTATTGCTCTGTACCGTCATGGATATAATGGAATTTGAGCTGGCATCGGCCTTGGAAACCACCGAAGGCGCATCAAGATCCTGTGGAAGGCGGCGTTGCGCCTGGGAGGTTTTATCGCGTACATCATTGGCAGCCGCTTCCAGGTCAACCCCCAGGTCAAATTCGATGGTAATATTACTGGTGCCCTGGCTGCTCGAAGAAGTCATGTTCCTGATACCCGCTATGCCATTGATCGATTTTTCAATGGGTTCGGTGATCTGCGATTCTATAATATCGGCATTAGCGCCCGAATAGCTGGTGCGCACATTTATGATGGGCGGGTCGATGGCCGGGTAGTCTCTCACACCCAAAAAAGTAAAGCCAATTACCCCAAACACAATAATTAAAATGCTTGCAACAGTTGCCAACACCGGGCGTCTAATACTTGTTTCAGAAATATTCATTATTGTATTTTGCCGAGTTCTATTTGAGAATCAGGTTGAATTGCCATCAATCCCGACATCAATACCGTATCTCCTGCATTTATTCCGCTCATTACCTGCACATATACCGAATCCCTGATACCGGTGGTGATGGGTAAAAATTGCGGCTTACCACTTTTGTAGGTAATAACCTGTTTACCGCGACTAAGGGGTATTACCGCCTGGGTAGGAATAATTAGCGCATTATTATCTTTCGCAAGGTTAAGCACCACTTTGGCAAAAGCCCCCGGCACCAGCGAAGGATCTTTGCCACTTACCAGGGCCTTTATATTTAAACTACGGGTATTGGCATCAATAAAATATTCCGTGGCCAACACTGTGGCTTCAAATTTCTGCCTTACGCCGTCAATCGTGAAGCTTACTTTTTTACCTGGTGCAAAATCGGTGCTGTATTTTTCGGGAACAGTGAAATTTAATTTTAATTGATCCACCTGGCGAATCGTTGCTATTACATCTGCCGGGGAAACATATGCGCCTAAACTGATATTTCTTAGTCCAATCCTGCCATCGTACGGCGCCCTTATTTCGGTTTTGTCAATACTTACCTTTATCAACTCAATGTCGGCTTTGTTATTACTCACCTGCAATTCACTCAGGTCAACATCCTGCTGGCTGATCCCATTTATTTTCAATAATGCACTATAGCGTTCTATTGTTTTTTCGTTGATGGCTAACTCTACCTGCAATTTTTTTAACTGCGCCTGCAGGTCGTCGTCAAAGAGTTTGGCTAAGAGTGTTCCCTTACGTACAAAACTGCCTTCATTAAAATTAATGCTTACCAATCTACCGCTAATTTCCGGCCGGATATCCGTTCCTTCCGAAGGCATCAGGGAGCCTGCAACCTCAATATTTTCACTAAGAGAAAGGGTTTTGGCAACAAAGGCATCTGCTAATACCGTTTTGCTGCGTTGAACAGGTTTAGCCGAAATTTTTTCTTTCTTTTCACCACAGGCTATTAACCCGGAGCATATGACCAAGTATAAGTATAAGGTTCTCATTTACACGAAACTAAGAAATATGAAGTTCAAACATTCACCATTTACATATTTGTGTACGTTAATTAATGTTAATACCCTACCCACTCTGCAAGGAAACCAGAATACTGCTCTGTATAACAATCAGGTTTGAAAGAAGTCTCCCCTCCCACTTTTTAAAAGATGCGATAGCAGATGATTTGAAAAGAACTGAAACCTAAGCCAAAAAATGTATACTATGGTCGCAGTTGAGCAACCCATTGTACATCCGATCAAAGCAAGTGTATCAAAAACGTACACATGGTGTATCGGTAGCGTACAAAAACCTGATGAATGGCGTCATAACATATTGATAATCAATTTCATTATATTCTGGCACATCATTCACTTATAACTTCATGGTTTTTTATTGTGAAGATTTTACCTCCCCGGCAACAAGCGGGTGGTTTTTTAAAAAACGAAAGAAAGGCATAGCCAGAAAATTGATAAAGAAATGGACAGAGTTATTGTAAAAAAGAAATGGACTACAAAGCGAATCCTGACCATTGCGGGAATAGCAGGCATCATAGCACTGATTGCAGTAAGCTATTATTCCACATCGGGAAAATCGAAACTGAATGTAGATACGGAACGTATTTCGATCAGTGAAATAAAAGAAGGTGTTTTCCAGGAAACCATACCGGTGAACGGCGTGGTGCTTCCTGTAACCAGCATCTATCTCGACGCCCAGGAAGGTGGAAGGGTGGAGGAAAAATATGTGGAGGATGGCGCCATCATGAAAAAGGGAGAACCCGTATTACGGCTTTCCAATACCGACCTGCTGATGAACCTGATGAGCCAGCAAAACACGGTATACAATACCTTAACCCAGATGCAGATTAACAGCAACGCCGCCCAGCAAAATACCGTGA
>CAYMKT010000171.1:0-6495 GCA_964391065.1 uncultured Terrimonas sp.
GGTATATTGAGTGTCAAAACTTTCATAGGTCAAATTTATCGTTTTTTCGTGTAACTGTCAAACCATAGCGTGTGTTCGATAAGTTTGCCTGCACTGCTCCGCCCGCCACACTCCACCAATCGCTACTACAGGTTTCAAACGCTTACCGGATTGTCTGATCTTTTACAGAAAGGGTGAATCACCAGTCGTTGAATGGCGCATTGCATTTAAAAGTAAAAAATGATTACCGAAAATAGGGTTGTGATTGCAGGCTTTAACCGGATGGACTAAATTGGTTACCAAACTTATTGATTCTTGTTTAAAGAAACGAAATAAATTTGGTGCGGCTTCGGATAATGTATGTAAAATGTCCCTCCGCGTTTATGTTTTGCAAATCCGTAAAAATGGATTGGGAAATTTCCCCATAATCGAAGCGGAATAATGGGAAGCTTGCAGAATTATCGCTACTGATTATTTCCATGAAAAGCCCCGCTATTGGCGAACCAATGTTGAACTAAACCTTCGGTTAACGAGAACCCCATAATATAGAATAAGGCTGCCGAAAGATTCCGTTCAACAGCGCTTTCATTGTTCGTCCTTCGGACGCAACGAAAGCTTAGTTATTATAGGCTGTGTTTCTTTCTCTTGTCATTGTTGATTTTTATTACTTCCTTATAGTTCACATATTTCTTTCAACTTGTCCAGGGCTTTTGGATAAGATTCGTTCATATAATTTGCAAAATCCTCTGTTGTGTCTAATTCAACACCGACCGTAGAAATGCCATTGCTTTCCTCAAAAGAGTAATTTTCAAAACTACCAGTCCATTTTTCAACTTCAGGACCTTCGGTTATCTCTTTACCTGCAACTAAAAGACCGATGTGTTTTATTGAAACAAATTTGCCTGGAATGTTTTCTGCTATTTCAGAAACCATACCTCCTTTTTCACCTTTTTCATCTGTCCCGATAAAGAGAATTTTGTTACCCTTAATCCAACTTCCTTCATAACTGGATGTCGGGTTAAAAAGAGCTGTCCACTGTTCGTAAGTTGTTTTATTACTTATGCCAAGCATAACGTCATAAACCTTATTGACAGGTGCATTAATTTTTACATTGAATTGAAGTTTTTTCATAAATATAAAGTGTTTAGTTATTGTAATTTTACAAGTTGCCCTTTTCGTTTCATTATGTTCTTATAATCCCATTGAATTTCTCTTGATTTAATCAGCCAACGTTTTAAGTCGTTTATTTCAATTTCAGCAACAGAATTAAAGAAAATAGAAGCATCTTTAAATTTTCCTCCATTCACATTCAATTTTTCTTCGTCATGATTTAATTTCTTTGTTCATTTTCGTTCGAATGTTTTCGTGTGTGCGGTCGTTTAACATAACCTATAACGTTCACGCATTTGCGAAGCCTGGATTTGAAATCCGTCCGGCCGGGTTACAAATGTCCGTTTGAAAATGAATGATTGAATTTACAATTTTGCCGGTTGAATTCCGTAAGGCTGCCGAAAGATTCCGTTCCACAGCGCTTTCATTGTTTGTCCTTCGGACGCAACGAAAGCTTGGTTATTAGCGGTAGTGCATTACTTTGTCATAAAGATGTTTCAATTGACTATCACCGAACCCGTAAATACTTTCTCTGTTCCAAAACTCTATAAATACTTTATGGAAGTCGGTAGAAATATTTTTTGTAATGTCTTCAATAACTTTTTCAGGTCTTCCATTTGTGCCATCTTTTGGGAAACGGTCAATATGTGCTTTTACTACTTCCTGCAGATATGGAAAAGCAAAAGATTGATTTTTTGCAAGACGAATTAATTCTTCAAATTCACTTATAACCTTGTCATGATACTCAGCTTCTGTTAATCCCATCTACTTGGCTCTTGAGTGCCAGAAGTCTTGCAGGTCATTTCCTGACAAGTCTCCGTCAATAAGTCCTTCTCTAACAACAATTATGTCTCCTTCAATTTTAGTGTCAGGAAAACTGTAAGCAAGAGAATCTCCGTTTAAAATATTATAAATCATGATTCTGATGTTTTTTGCATTGCCGCTAACGATAGCGGATTGGCGATGTGATGGCATTTGAAAATCGTCTGCCTGTAATTGCTGATGAATAAAGTTACAAAAGATGAGGATAAGAACTACAGTTCGGCGTTATTCGTCGGCTGGAAATGAAGCCGAATAATGAATAAAAAGTTGAGCATATATTAGTCGCCCCGGCATATTGCCAAACCGCCCTGTTAGCTGCTGCTTTTAATCTACAAATGTTTCCCTAATAATTGATTTGACATTAATTATTTCCCTTTCTGTTAAGGCACCAAGTAATTTTATTACTCGTTGCCTGTCAATTGTTCTGATTTGATCAAGTACAATCCAACCTTTTACTTTGCTGTTTCTCAAGACAACTCTCGTTGGATAAGATTTGGAACTACTGGTTATTGGAGCAATGACAATTGTTTGGAGGTATTTATTCATTTCGTCGGGAGAAATAATGACACAAGGTCGTGTCTTTTTCATTTCACTTCCAATGGTTGGATCCAGATTTATAAGTACAATCTGATATTGTGTTATTTCCATTCGTCAAAGCTTTCATCTTCGAAAAGATCAGAAATTAGAAGTTTATCGTCGCCATTTTCGTGCATTTTCTTAAAAGATTTGTCCCATCCTTTGCGTGGGGAAGTCTTTGGTTTTAGGATAATGTAATTTTTTTCAAGAACAAGTTCCATAGTGTCTTTTATATTATACTTTTCTATTAAGGTCTTCGTTAAACGAATCCCTTTTGAGTTTCCTATAGAAATTACAGATATGTCCATAATGAAATATTTTTGTAATTACAAAGTAATTACAATTTTTTGAAAAATCCAAGAAAAACACTTCAATAATTGTGAGGTTGCGAAAAAGTAGCAGCTAACTCTCCGCTTTACGCACCCTACCCCGCTATTAAATTTTTAAAACAGGTATAAGCGTTTCTAAGCGCTTATAAACGGTTGCATCACCAGGCATTGAATGGCGCATTCGCATTGAATAGTAAAAAATGATTACCGGAAATAGGGTTGTGATTGCAGGCTTTAACTGGATGGACTAAATTGGTCACCAAACTTATTGCTTCTTGTTTAAAGAATTGCAATAAATTTTGTGAATCGTTAAATTATTGGAATTGTTTACCAAAGCATTTCCAGCAGATGGTTTCGCCACTTTCTTCATTGTCGTTATTATAGTCTTGCTGCGAAGAATCTTCGATGGATTCTTCCGTAATTCCTTTGTCAAACCGCCAACTTATTTGCGAGTCGGCAACAAGTGTGTTGATTTGAAATTGATGAATCCAAATTTCACACTTATCAACGAACTCATTCTGTAAAATTATCTTGTGTCCAGGAGGGTGCCGTCGATTTTCTCCTGGTTCACATCCTGTATCTCCTGTATAAACAATGCGTCCCGGGTTTGCAAACCCGGGACAACATGGAAAAACGTTTTGGCGAAGAAAAGATGAACTGCTGCTCAGCCGATAAAAAATGCTGCACGATGCCGTCAGGCAGTAGCTGTCGCAGCCTGGAAAATGTATACTTATTCTGCATTCAGCATCCACGAACCATCATTGAACCACTTTTTCTCAAGCATGGAAAGTACGCCGGACAGTTGTAAGGATGAAAGATAGTTGGTTACCAGGTTCAGAAACTGCGGATCGCCCGACGGCAATGCCATACCGATAGGTTCAATGGTTAGCGGCTCTTCGGTGGTCACCAGGTCTTTTCCCTGGTGCTTCATGATGGTAAGCACACAGATGGGTTTGTCGGCCACCATGGCATCAGCCTGGTCGTTTATGATCATATTAACTCCATCATCGTAACTATCTACAACAATAAGTTCGTGTTTTGTCATCACCTTCCTTACAAATTCCTCGCTGGTTGATCCTTTCAGGCTTACAATCTTAAATTTTTTACCCGCCGCGCTGGTATCTCGTGTAAACTCTGCAACCTTACTCGATTTGGTTAAGATCGATTTTCCTGAAATGGTGTAAGGTCCCGCAAAAAGCGCGTTCAGATTGCGCTCCGGCGTAATGGTCATGCCCGACATGATGGCGTCAATTTTGCCTGCCTTAAGGGATTCCATCAGGTCTGAAAAAGGCATCTCAACCAGTTTCAGTTTCACTCCCATATTTGTGGCCAATGCGTTCGCCAGGTCAACTTCAAAACCCATCAACTCTCCCGTCTTCGACTTCATGGAGTACGGGGGTTGTTTTCCGGTCGTGCCGATGCGGATCTCCGCCTTCTTAACGATAGAGGAAAGCGCCTTCTGACTAACAGCCGAAAAAGAGAATAGGAGCAATAAGATGCCGGTTACCAGGTAACGTGATAAATGTTTCATTTTAGTAGATTGATTTGTTTTGTGACTTCAGGTCCGAATAGTATACAAACCATAGGTCGGTTTTATTTCGCCCCCAACATACCTAATTTATTTGAATTTCGCGCGGGAAAATGAGTCCTTGGATTGTAAGTGGAGCATTAGCCTTATCTCTAAATGGCATTCCCCGTGGTTTGAAATAGTTTGGTTATGCCCTGCTTTTGGTTTCAGGCTTGTGTAAATTGATATTCATGCTCCCAAAAATCCGCATCCTTAATACCCAACGCAACCGGGTCAAAAACCGGGTTCTTGCCTGCAGCTTTTTGTTTTTCGTAATCTTTCAGTGAAAGGATAGCCGGCTTTTGAAGAATGACGATGGCGATAATATTTAACCAGGCCATAATGCCTACACCCAAATCTCCAAGGTCCCAGGCAATTTTGGCGGTGCGCACGCAACCAAAAAATACGGCGGTAAGGATTCCCAGTTTCAGCAACAGCATCAATGGGGGACCGCCCCTGGTTTGTGTAAGATAGGCTACGTTCGTTTCGGCAATGTAATAGTAGGCCATCAGTGTGGTAAAGGCGAAAAAGAAAAGTGCAACCGCCACAAAATAACTGCCGGCGCCAACATAGCTTTCATTGAAAGTTTCCTGGTGGCTGAATGCTTTGTCGATCGCAGCCTGCGCATAGGTAGCACTGCCATCCACATGTTTTACACCGTCCTGCATATAATACACATGATTGTCTACCAGCAACTGTCCGTCGGCGCCCTTTACATTATACATACCAGTAACCAGTATAATGAATGCGGTGGCGGAGCATACAAACAGCGTATCAATGTATACGGAAAATGCCTGTACCAATCCCTGTTTGGCAGGGTGTGAAACTTCGGCAGCCGCTGCAGGGTGCGGCCCGGTGCCCTGGCCCGCTTCGTTGCTGTACACCCCCCTTTTTACACCAATCGTGATCATCGCTCCTACGATTCCGCCAAAAGTAGCCTTGGCCCCAAATGCGCTGGAAAGAATCAGCATTAATACTTCAGGGATTTTTTCATAATTAATAAGCACAATCACAATAGCTACCAATATATAGGCAATGGCCATAAACGGTACTACGTACTGCGCCACATTGGCTATCGTTTTAATACCGCCGAAAATGATGAGTCCAAGCAGTACGGCCAACACAATTCCCGTATACGTATAATCAATGGAGAAAGCGCTTTTTACAGCCGACGCAATACTGTTGCTTTGTATGCCCGGCAACAATAATCCGGTGGCAAATATGGTACAGATGGCAAAAACAATCGCATAGATTTTTCCAATCTTTTTGTTGCCAAACCCTTTTTCAATATAAAATGCCGGCCCACCCCGGTATTCGCCATGTTCTTTTCTTTTGTAAATCTGTCCGAGGGCAGATTCTACAAATGCAGAACCGGCGCCCAAAAAAGCCACCAGCCACATCCAGAAAACGGCTCCTGGTCCACCAATAAAAATAGCGGTGGCTACACCGGCGATATTGCCTGTGCCTACGCGCCCCGAAAGTGATACGGTCAATGCCTGGAAAGAAGAAATGCCTGCTTTTGATTTATCACTTTCGAAAAGAAGTTTGGTCATTTCCTTAATCAGTCTCACCTGGAAAAAGCGCATCCGGATTGAAAAATAAACACCGATAATAAGCAGCAGATAGATGAGCGCGTTGCTCCAGATAATGGAATTGGCCGTATTCACCAGGTCGTCAAAATTTCCCATGCCTTGTTGTTAGGTTTAGTGATACAATGTTGCAATATAACATTTAACTCACGTTGAACTAAGCGGGATATTTAAATATGCGCGCACCCCTGCTAATTTCCATGCTAACCTGATAGATTTGTCAGGCATTGATTCCTAACTCAAATAATAATAGATACATGAAAAAGCTGGTTTTCATTTTTTTGTTATCCCAAAAATCATTTACATCTGCAGAATAAAATATATAGTGATATATAAAAAAAAATCGTTTCTTTAGTTATCGTAATTACAGTGGTCAACACCGACTTCATTAATCATATTTCAAAGTCCCATCCTTAAAAGCCATCAAAACCAACTAGCAGCGCTGTTTGTTATCACGAAAAGAAGAAAAAAGTGGAGACCAGCGACCACTCAAAAAACGGGGCGTAACTGAAAAGCCAAACGA
>CAYMKT010000172.1:0-4994 GCA_964391065.1 uncultured Terrimonas sp.
TTGTCGCTACCCGAAGCATTACTCCAAACGCTGCAACAGGTAAAAGGCTTTTCTAAAGAAGCTTTTGAGCAGGTGCATGCCTCCGGCGAACAGGTTACTTCGGTTCGCATCAATCCTTTTAAATGGCAACCCAACTTACCACTTCCCACTTATCACTTACCACTATCATCACCTGTTCCCTGGTGCTCAACGGGCTATTATCTTTCCGGGCGCCCTTCCTTTACATTGGATCCCAGCTTTCACGCGGGAGCATACTATGTACAGGAGGCCTCCTCCATGTTTCTTGAACAAATGATCAGGAAAGCATATCCCCACCATGATACCGAACGATACAAAGTGCTGGATTTGTGCGCGGCGCCGGGCGGAAAAACAACCCATCTTTCGGCACTGTTTCCGCAGGGGTTAATTGTGGCTAACGAAGTGATCAAAACAAGAGCCGGCATTGTAACAGAAAACGCCACAAAGTGGGGTAAAGAAAATATAGTGGTTACCAACAATGATGCGGGAGACTTTAAAAGACTACAAGGCTTTTTTGACCTGGTTGTGGTTGATGCTCCCTGCAGCGGCAGCGGGTTGTTCCGTAAAGATCCCGATGCCATTTCTGAATGGTCGCTGCAAAATGTGGATCATTGCAGTAAAAGGCAACAACGCATTTTGGAAGACGTGTGGCCTGCGTTAAAGGAAAATGGCGTACTGATCTATTCTACATGCTCCTATTCAACAGCGGAAAATGAAGCGATTGTGGATTGGATGGCCGAACGGTACAATGCGGAAACCATAGCATTGAACCTTGATGAATACGATGGCATAGTGGAAACGGTATCTGAAAATAAAGGCATGTATGGCTACCGGTTTTACCCCGATAAAATAAAGGGCGAAGGTTTTTTTATTGCCGGTATTAAAAAAAGAGAAGCCGCCCCTGAAAATTTGCCCAGGCCTAAAAAATTTGCCAAAGCTTCAGCGCAGGAAGAAAACGCAATCCTTCCATTCTTATCGGCTCCGGATCGATGGTCATTTATTCAGGCAAATGAGGAAATGGTTTTGCTTCACAAAGCCGATATGGACGACATCGCTGTTTTATTTTCAGCGTTGTATATCAAAAAAATGGGCGTGAAGGCCGGTAAGGTTATCCGCAATGAATTGATTCCGGCGCACGAACTGGCCTTGAGTGTATTGATTTCAAGCCAGGTGAATGCCGTTGAACTAAACAAAGAAATGGCATTGAACTATCTCCGCAGAAACGATATTGAAGTGAACGTCCATGAAAAGGGTTGGGGTTTGGTAACCTTTATGGGGTTGCGATTGGGATGGATCAAGATATTGCAGAACCGGGTAAATAACTATTATCCGACTCATTTTCGCATATTAAAACGTTGATTTTCACGTTATAGCTTTCAATCCGCTTTTTTTTCTTATTTTCGTATGTGCTGAAAACAAAGAATATCTGATGAAAAAACTGGGCATACTATTCGTCTCAATTTGCATTTCCTTCGGGCTTGCCGCGCAATCTTCTGATCGTATTATACAGTCCGAAAACGGCCGCCTGTTTCTCATCCATACCACAGCTCCCAAAGAGAATTTTTATAGCATCGGACGTTTGTATAATATTAGTCCAAAAGAAATTGCACCTTTTAATCATTTGTCGTTAACCGACGGGTTGGAAATTAACCAGGAAGTTAAAATTCCGCTCACCAACACCAATTTTGCGCAACAGGGTACGGCGGCGAGTGATGAAGTTTTTGTACCACTATACCATGTTGTGTCGGAAAAGCAGGGCTTGTACCGGATTGGCCAGAATTTTAATAAAGTGAATGTAAACGATTTAAAAGCCTGGAATAACCTCAGTTCGGAAAATATCAGCAATGGTCAATTGCTGGTTGTTGGTTTTTTAAGGGTTAAAACCGGACAATCTGCCCTCGCCGTTAACGGCATTAAAAAAATTGGAGGCGGGGTGAGTAATTCCCCGGCGCCAGCAGCGCCTCCCGTAGTGAAAACAGAAGGGAACGATCCTCCCGTAAAGCCGGCCGAACAGCCCGTAGCTAAAACAGTGGAAACCGTTCAGCGTACCACCGACGACGGCGGATCGGAGGGAACTGGTTTTTTCAAAGCCAGTTATCGCCAGCAAGCTGGCAGCTTTAGCGGGTTTAAGAGTGAAAGGGGCGTGGGCGCTGTTTTTAAAAGTACAAGCGGGTGGCAGGATGCCAAATATTATGCATTAATGAATAATATTACACCCGGCACCATTGTGCGTATTACCAACGTTAACAATAACCGGATCATATTTGCCAAAGTGCTGGGTGAACTTCCGCCTGGAAAAGAAAATGAAGGGTTGTTGATTCGTATCAGTAACGCCGCTTCTGTAGAATTGAAGATTGGTGAAAAAGAGCAAAAATTTGCTACTGAAGTGGCTTACGCCAGGGATACTAACTGATCAGAATCTGCATATATTTCCTTTTGATTTCCCCGGCAATAACCTCCTGATGCAACTTAGTTGCGACGCTCCGTTCAAGGTTCTTATCGCTAATCAACAACCCTGCCTCAGGGGTTCATGAAACTTTCTACTTCAGTAAATTTTTGATATCGTTCAGCTTTAGCAGGGCTTCTACGGGAGTGAGGCGATTGATGTCTGTATTTTCCAGCATCTCCCTGATATCTTTAAAAGTTTCGCTGTGCATATCAAAAATAGATAACTGCATTTGAGGTGCACCTAATTGTTTAACGGCATTACCATTATTATCGGCATGCTTCTCTTCTAATTGTTTTAAGATGCTGTTAGCCCTGTCGATCAGCGAAGGCGGCATCCCTGCCATCTTTGCCACGTGAATACCAAAGCTATGTGTGCTGCCACCTGCAGCCAGTTTACGCAGAAAGATCACTTTGTTGCCCGATTCCTTATTGGTAATATGATAGTTTTTTACACGCGGCAGTTTATTTTCCAGTTCATTCAGTTCGTGGTAATGCGTAGCAAACAGTGTTTTGGGTGCAAAAGGAGAGTTGTGTAAAAACTCCGCGATGCTCCATGCAATGGAAATACCATCATAGGTAGAAGTGCCGCGGCCGATCTCATCGAGCAGTATCAGGCTCGCCGATGAAATGTTGTTGATGATGCTTGCTGTTTCATTCATCTCCACCATAAAAGTGGATTCGCCTGCGCTCAGGTTATCCGATGCGCCCACCCTCGTAAATATTTTATCGGTTACGGGTATATATGCTTTTGCGGCGGGGATAAAGCTACCGGTATGCGCCATCAAAGTAATCAGTGCGGTTTGTCGCAACACGGCGCTTTTACCGCTCATATTGGGTCCGGTAAGAATAATAATCTGCTGACTGGCGGGATCAAGCATAATATCATTGGCAATATATTGCTCGCCCGCGGGCAGGTTGCGTTCTATTACGGGATGGCGGCTCTCTTTCAATTCCAGCACATTGCCGGTATGCAGTTCGGGTTTTTTGTAGTTAAACTGCAAGGCGTTATTGGCAAAACACACCAGGCAATCGAGGATGGCCAAAATATTACCATTGACCTGCATGGGGGCGATATAATCCTGTAGTTCCAGCAACAGCTTTTCATACAATTCCAGTTCTATCTGTATGATTTTTTCTTCGGCGCCTGTAATCTTTTCTTCGTAATGTTTTAACTCCGGCGTAATAAAGCGCTCGGCGTTGGCCAAAGTTTGTTTCCTTATCCAGTTTTCGGGTACTTTATTTTTATGAAGATGGGTTACTTCGAGATAATACCCGAATACATTATTAAATCCCACTTTAAGCGAAGATATTCCGGTAGCCTGCGTTTCCTTTTGCTGCAATTCCACCAGGTATTCTTTTCCGCCGGTGGCAATAGCGCGCAGCTCGTCTAACTCCGCATGTACGCCTTTGTTAATGATATTACCCTTGGTAGACTGTGCCGGTGGGTTTTCAATGATTTCTTTATTTATTTTTTCGGCAATGTAGTGACAGGGGTTAAGCGCATCGGCTAATCTTTTCAAATAATCGTTGCTGCTATTGATACAAATATTCCTTATGGCTTCAATATGTTGTAAGCCACGGGCAACCTGTTTGATCTCTCTTGGATTTATTTTTTTTAAAGGAATTTTACTCACCAGTCGCTCTACGTCGCCACATTGTTTGATGTGCTGAGCCACCGCATTTCTACAATCCGTTTCCTTAATAAAATATTCCACCAGGTTCAGGCGCTCATTAATGCGGTTGATGTCTTTCAGCGGTAACACAATCCAGCGCTTCATTAAGCGGGCGCCCATAGGCGAAACCGTATTATCCATTATTTTTTGCAGCGATTGCCCGCTGTCGGAACTATTTCCCAGCAGTTCCAGGTTGCGGATGGTGAAGCGGTCCATCCACAAATGATCATCTTTATCGATACGTTGTATGGAAGTAATATGCTGCAGGTTGGGATGCTCGGTATCTTTAAGGTAATGAAGCACAGCGCCTGCCGCAATAATGCCGGCCTGCATGTCTTCAATACCGAATCCTTTCAACGAATGCGTGCCGAAATGTTTCAGCAGGCTTTCGGTGGCGTAGGCTTTGTCGAACAACCAGCTTTCGAGGCTATAGGTGTAAAATTTTGGGCCAAAAGTTTCCTTAAACTGCTTTTGAAAATTTCTTTGAAAAACCACTTCAGCGGGCTTAAGGCTCTGCAATAATTTATCGGCATATTCGGTGTTGCCTTCGGCTACAAAGAATTCGCCTGTGGAAATATCAAGAAAGGAAGTACCGATAATATTTTCTCCAAAATACACACCGGCAAGAAAATTATTGCTGTTGTGTTCGAGGAGTTTGTCGTTGGTGGCTACGCCGGGAGTAACCAATTCTGTTACGCCCCGTTTTACGATGCCCTTAGCCTGTTTGGGGTCTTCCAGTTGATCGCAGATAGCAACCCGGTAGCCTGCTTTTACCAGTTTGTGGAGGTAAGTGTCCAGGGCATGGTGCGGAAAGCCGGCCAGTTCGGACGAGGAAGCTGCGCCATTGTTACGCTT
>CAYMKT010000172.1:5094-6472 GCA_964391065.1 uncultured Terrimonas sp.
AAACTTTTCCTTTCTTTGCGGTTATGCGAAAATTAAGCATGAACGAGTTGAATCGTAAAACCGTTGAGGAATTCAGGCAGTCCATTAAAAATCCCATAACGGTGGTATTAGACAACGTGCGCAGCATGCACAATGTAGGCAGTGTGTTTCGTACGGCAGACGCCTTTCTTATTGAAGCGATCCTGCTTTGCGGCTATACACCCCAACCTCCGCACAGGGATATCAATAAAACGGCCCTGGGAGCAACAGAAAGTGTAGACTGGAAATATTGCGCGTCTGCTATTGAAGCCGTACAGTCCCTACAGTCCGGTGGCTACAGCATTTGGGCCGTGGAACAGGCTGCGGATAGTTTG
The DNA here is from genome assembly GCA_964391065.1 of uncultured Terrimonas sp. Taxonomy (GTDB): domain Bacteria; phylum Bacteroidota; class Bacteroidia; order Chitinophagales; family Chitinophagaceae; genus Agriterribacter. Next base: position 5,448 of record CAYMKT010000172.1, read on the forward strand.
AAGTTAGATCAATTGCAATGGGAATCTTTGACAGCAAACAGTACTTCCGGTAAAATGGCCGTTATTTTTGGGAATGAAGTGAGTGGGGTAGACGATGAGGTTTTAAGACTTTGCAACGGTTGTATTGAAATACCGCAGTGGGGTATGAAGCATTCCCTCAATATTGCCGTGGCGGCGGGAATTGTATTGTGGGAATTATCGAAGGCTTTTAAAACAATATCAGCATAATTTTTAGGTATCATGCGTACATTTGTAATATGACTACAGTCAGCAATTACCTTTCCCTTATAAAATTTTCCCATACCATTTTTGCCATGCCTTTTGCGATGATTGGCTTTTTTTTGGCAATGAGAAAGGAGTTTATTATTGCAGACAGCCTGTATGCAGCGTATTTTTTTTCTGATGACAATGGAACCCGCAAATCTTTATGGCTGGTTTTTTTCCTGGTGGTTGCCTGCATGATCCTGGCCCGTAGCGCTGCCATGTCCTTTAACCGGTATTTAGACCGGCATTTTGATGCCAGGAATCCGCGTACAGCTATACGTGAAATTCCGGCCGGCATTATTAAAGCCAGCAACGCGCTATGGTTTACCATTCTGTGCTGTTTGTTATTTATGATTTGTTGTTTTTTTATCAACAAGCTTTGTTTCTTTTTATCACCCGTTGCTTTGCTGGTTGTGCTCGGCTATAGCTATACCAAGCGTTTTACTGCGCTCTGTCACCTTGTTTTAGGACTGGGGCTAAGCCTCGCGCCCATTGGCGCTTATCTTGCTGTTACCGGGAGCTTCGATTGGTTACCGGTATTATTTTCGCTTACCGTTCTTTTTTGGGTAAGCGGCTTCGATATCATTTATGCGTTACAGGATGAAGCATTCGACAAATCGCAGGATCTGTACTCCATTCCCGTTGCGGTCGGCAAAAAAAAAGCGCTGACCATTTCTGAAATTTTACATCTGTTGTCTGCCCTCCTGGTTATCATCGCCGGCATGCTTGGTCAGTTTGGCATATGGTACTGGATTGGCTTC
>CAYMKT010000173.1:0-6466 GCA_964391065.1 uncultured Terrimonas sp.
AACTTAACAGTACCTGGTTGTCGTTAACACGCGAGGTGAAATTATAGATGCCAACGGGGAGTACGTAGTCTGCGGTCCATTGGTCGGTGTTTAGGCCGTATAACCGCTGCGGAACTACACCACCAAAATTTTCGCTCGAAATTAAAACCCTGGTGGGTTTTACCGCTGCTATACCTTCGATTTGCCCGTTTGCTAACATTCCTCCAGAAATAACAATATTTCTTTTATTCCCTGTTGCCAACAAATTATCCAAATTCTCAAATCCACTAATCATTATCAAACCGGTAGTGAGATTCGAAAATCTATAGCCCAAAAGAAAGACGATATTGTCGTTAGCTTTGGTAGCACTTGTTATTAACAACCCACCGGTGTCATACGTTTCAATCTTATTCGCCACATGCGTTCCTGGCTGAGCGGAAATGGTATAATGAGACATTATATTACCTATCCAGTTTTTTGTAAATAAATGGAGCTTTCCATTATCATAAATAACCGCTTCGCAATCGAAGGCCGTGTTATTCCCTCCCTTTGGAGTAAAATCAACCTGGTCTTCATAGCTGAAATTAATGATGGCAATATCAGCGGCGGAAATAGTTCCTGTAGTTCCAGCTATATTGGTAATGCTTTGAAAAGGGAAGCGGTAAAATTTAAGGTTTGTTCTGTTGCCGTTTGCGTTATTGCCAAAATCGCCTACATATACATAAGTTCCATCCCAGGTAAGATCCTCCCAGTCAACATTTGTTGTACCTCCTAATGTTATCGTTTTAGTAATTGCCCTGCTTATTGTATCCACTTCATAAATTTCATTCGGATTTCCGCCATCATTAAGCGCATACAACTTCCCATTAATATGTATCATTCCGCTGATCTCATCTAGGGTAGCCGGTAGCCCTCCTTTTGTTTGCAGTGAAGCATTTGTTGTGTTATAGGCACACGACCCATTATTAACAGTTGCCGATGGATTATGGTTAGTAGCCAACGGATCCATACAACCCTACACCTGCGCATGCAGAGAAGTAGCAGTGATAATACATATTAGAATAGAAATAAAGAAAATGCGCATCAGGGTTAAATTAGGGTCAACAAAAAATGGCTTAACAGAGGGGTGGATATTTCCAAATATTATTGGTGCTTAAACAGGCGCTGAATGAGCGAAGCAAAAATGAAAATGGTGGTAAGTTAGTAGTAGAACAAGAGGATAATGGCGGTTGTCCGGATTATACCGGGCCGCTAAATTAGCGGTTTTCAACTTATGATGCAAGAGCAGCACCGATAATTACGACAATTCAATGAAGCTTTATCCTGTGTTAACGATTTGTTCATGTTAGCCAAATGATGCGATTGCATTATGGTTTTACGGACGATGCTTCAATGATTTCTACCACTTTCTGCATTTTGCCATCGATGTGCTTCCTCACGTTCTCCACCGTAGGCGGTACATATATATCAGGCATCACCCCCCGGCCATCTTTAGGCACATGATTGTATTGCACCAAACGAAACAAAGGCATACGCACCCGCATTTTAGTTTTGGGTAATACCACATCCGGAATAAGAATGCCGCTGTTCCCGTGCCACCCGCCGCCGGCTTCTTCACCCACAAGCGTTACATTGCTTTGTCCCTTTACCGTATGTGCAAATAAGGTGGAAGCCGAAAAGGTGGGACCGTTGATCAGCACAAAAACATTTCCCTTGTAATGATTTTTTTTACGCGGGTTAAAAACATGTTTCTCCCAATAACTGAAATGATAGTTACCGTCTTCTTTTTTCTTTGTTACAAAAAATAAAATGAAGGAATTGATCAACCCCGACCGGAAATAGCGGTTATAGTGTGCCAGCCCATTATGCATAGCTACCGCCGTATCGGCAACCTTAAACGGTGTGTTTCGCACATACTTCGCGAGGGAAGTATAATTATTCACTTTGCCGCCGCCATTACCCCGCAAATCAATCACCAGGTTGGGAATATTTTTTTTGCGAAGATTTTTGAAGCTTTTTTTATAGAAGGCGGGCAACCTCCCTTTGTTTCCAAAGCTGTTGATCGTCATAAGGGCCAGTTGATGCGCCGTATCCAGTTGCATCGACCTGATGTCTTCCCATTTCTTTGCTTTTTGTTCGGGATCAATCTGTTTGTTCCTGGTACGTATAAGTTTTCTTGCCACACTATCCGTACCAGGATAAAATATGGGAACGGTATCTGATTTTTCTACGCCTGCACTATCTGTATAACCCACCACATATTTTTTCGATAGCCCCATAATATTGCGATGATAGTAAGGGAAAGCCGCGCTCAGCCTGATATAATTTACGTTTTCCGAATAACCGTCGGCGGGCATGAACTGGAACAGCGTGTCGGTGAGTTGCTGTACAGAAAGTCCGTTCACGCTGTTGATCAACATGCCGCTTTGCAGCAGGCTGTCCTTTTTGTTGAGATTAACCGTAAGCACCATGGTGTCGGGCCATATTTTCATAAATAAAGGAAAAGAAGGCTGATCGTGTTTGCGCTGCCATTTGTTGTAGCCTGGTGGATAATTGAAGCTGGTATGGCCGCATCGTACTTTAGTGGTTAGCGGCGCCAGTATCTTAAAACCAAATTGCTGCAGGGTCATGGAATCGGTAATGGCTTTGTAATATTGATCGAAGTAATAATCCATGCTGTCTTTCGGGGTATACCAGTACAGCGCCGGGTGAAATCTTTCCATGATTTCGCGCAACAGGGTATAGTCTTTGCGGAGTGATTCGGCAGGGAATTTTTTTGAGGCATTAAAGTTTTTGCGTGAGGTATGGCAGCTTGTTACCATGAACATGAGCGCGGATAAACAAAATCCATACATCAACCTTTTCGCCATAGGGGTAAAAATAAAATCCAAAATCCAGATCATGAACATTTAAATGGTAAATCCGGGTTAAACGGTAAATGGCATTTTTGTGCAAATGATTGGGTACTTGCCTATATGCAACCCATTCCCATTCGTTTATTTAATGGCGTTCCAACCCTGGGCTGTAATGGGATGCTTGTTGCCCGAACGGGTTATAATATGCTCCCCTTCCTGCTTTTCGGTAATATAGCCGATTACGCTGATCTGTTCATTCAGTACAATCTTATCATAATCCGCCTGCTTAATGGTAAAGAGCAATTCATAATCTTCTCCGCCACTCAAGGCGCAGGCAGTAGGGTCAATATCCAGTTTAAAAGCAAACTGCCGTGATTCTTCCGAAATAGGAATTTTTTCTTCATGCAATACACAGCCGGCATTGCTTTGTTTGCAAATGTGTAATATTTCGCTGCTCAGGCCATCGCTGATATCCATCATGCTGGTGGGAAGAATGTCCTTTTCTTCAAAAAAGGTAATCATATCTTTCCTGGCTTCCGGCTTTAACAGCCGGCGTAAAATATAATCCTGGTTTTCAAGATCGGGTTGCACGGAAGGACTTTCCATGAATATCTTTTTTTCGCGCTCCATCAGCAATAATCCCAGGTAGGCAGCACCCAGGTCGCCACTCACGCATATGAGGTCGCCCTTTTGGGCTCCGCTGCGTTTCACATATCGGTCGGGCGCTACTTCACCAATGGCGGTTACACTAATAATAAATCCTTTATCGGAGGTGGTGGTATCGCCGCCAATAAGGTCTACATTATATTTTTCGCAGGCGGCATATACCCCTTCGTAAAACTCCTCCAACGCTTCCACACTAAAGCGGTTGCTGATGCCAATGCTCAGGGTAATTTGTGCCGGCGTGGCATTCATTGCGTATACATCACTCAGGTTTACGATAACGCTTTTGTAACCGAGGTGTTTAAGCGGGGTGTATACCATGTCAAAATGAACGCCTTCAATTAACAGGTCGGTTGTTACCACCACCTGTTTACCAAAATGGTCCAGTACGGCGGCATCATCGCCAATACTTAATATGGTGGAGGCATGATGGATTTCATTGTTTTGAGTGAGATGGTCAATTAAACCAAATTCGCCGAGCGATGCAATTTCTGTGCGTGATGACATAAAACTTATTTAGTGGACTGCTATTTCTGTATTATTTACTGGGCACCGTTTACATAGGCCAGCAACTCGTCATGAATTTTTCCATTTGTGGCCAGTATCTGCGGTTGATAGGGTGAATAGTAGTTACCCTTATAGTCGGTAATTTTTCCACCTGCCTCTTCTACCATCAAAAATCCCGCTGCGCTGTCCCATGCCTCCAGTTTATGCTCAAAAAATCCATCAAACCTCCCGGCTGCCACCCAGCATAAATCAATTGCGGCAGATCCCAGGCGACGCACAGGCACTCCTTTACGGATAAGTGTGTTAAAAATATCAAGCGGGCCATTAGGTTCATTCAAATAGCGGTACGGAAAACCGGTAACCAGGCAGGAACTGATCACGTTGGATTTGTTACTTACCTGAATGGGCTTATCGTTCAACGTAGCTCCCTTTCCTTTTTCTGCGATGAAAAATTCATTGATAAAAGGATTGAATACCGCTCCCAGAATCATCTTGCCTTCGTGCTCGAGCCCGATGCTTACACAACAAAGCGGGATGCCGTTGGCATAATTCACCGTGCCGTCTATCGGGTCGATGATCCATTTGTAGCTGGAATCCATTACGATTGCTCCAATTTCTTCACTCAGTATAAAATGACCGGGGAAGTTTGTTTTAATGATTTCAATGATGGCTTTTTCCGATGCGTGGTCTACCTCGGTAACCAGGTTATTGATTCCTTCCTTATTGGATATTTTGAATGAACCATTAAAAGACTCCTGCATGATGGCGCCTGCGGCTTTGGCGGCCTGTAGTAAGGTTGATTTTAACATGGCGCAAAGATAGGAACTTGAAAATGAGTTGCAGAAACCTATAATGCTGGTTTGCAGCGTCGCCTGTTTCCCCAAAAACCCCGCTGATTCGCTCTCCCCGAACGTCACTGCGAGGAGCAGAAGATCCCCGAGCTTTGGGCGACGTGGCAGTCCTTCTATTCCGGAGGCTGATTTATTTATTGCGAGGGATGGACTGTACTAATCATTGGCCAACGACTAATGCTTCGCTCGGGGGAGTACTTCTCCGCCGCGGCGGATCGCAATGACGGGTAGTTCCGCTTAACGTCATTGCGAGGAGCACAGGAGCCTTGTGACCAGCGCGACGAAGCAATCCCCTAATTTCGGAGACTGGTTGACCTACTTTGCAGGTGCCGCGTGCTAATTATGGGCTGTATGCTAATGCTTCGCATAAGGAGATTATTTCGAGCACGATTGATTTTTAATGGTCTCAATGCACCGCTTACGCGGAGTGCCACTCCGCCGCGGCGGATCGCAATGACGTTTAGGCCGATCTCGCGATGATGTTTAGTCCGCCTCGCAATGACGTTTGAACTGGCGGATCGCAATGACGTTCTGCCCTGCGTCATGGTTTTAGAGCTATCAATTGCCAATTTTAACGGTTCCTCAAAATAAAGATTTCAAAAAAAAGTTACATTTGTCCCTAAACCTAAACACATTAATATGGAATTGTTTAAATCCGGTAATCCCACCCTGGGCGAAAAAATGTTCAAATCAACGATCACGGTAGGTAGTGAGGATGTAATGACCGTGAGAGGTACCCTGAATAAATTCGGTTTCCTGTTTTTAATGGTGATGGCCTCCGCTTTTTTCAGCTGGTATAGTTTTGGAAAAGGTGTTGATGTAGCGCCTTACATGTGGGGCGGTGCCATCGGCGGTTTGGTGGTAGCCCTTGTAATTGTTTTCAAAAAGACATGGGCGCCCTTTTTAGCACCCGCTTACGCTTTGCTGGAAGGCTTATTTGTAGGAGCAATTTCCGCTTATTACAATCATGCGTTTGAAACAAAAGCGCCATTTATTATCACACAGGCAGTTGGACTCACATTTGGTGTGGCCATTGCGATGTTTATATTGTACAACATGCGCATCATTCGGGCTACCGAAACATTTAAATCAGTAATTATCACCGCAACGGCTGGTATCGCTATCTTTTACCTGCTTTCTATTGTGCTTCGTTTTTTCAGTATCGATATCCCCTTTATTCACCAGGGAAGCACGTTTGGAATTATCTTCTCTCTTTTTGTTGTGGGCATTGCGGCGCTTAACCTGATACTGGACTTCGATATGATTGAAAAGGGTTCCGAAGCCGGCGCTCCCAAGTTCATGGAATGGTATGGCGCCTTTGGTTTGCTGGTAACGATTGTTTGGTTGTATCTCGAAATATTAAGATTACTGGCCAAATTGAACAGCAGGAAATAATACGGGAAGTGTTGGAACCACAAAGACACGAGAGCACGAGGGTGTACGATGTTTGAGTGGTTTAAGAAACATAAAAGAAAACCCTATATGTAAACCGCGATCTCTAATGGGTCGCGGTTTTTAATTCCTTTACAATAACCGGGCTATGAGTCCGGTACATACTCGCCCCAGCGCCACGCTTTACTTCGGGCCATGTCGTGTGTTGTAGAAAGCCAT
>CAYMKT010000174.1:0-6420 GCA_964391065.1 uncultured Terrimonas sp.
TATTATTTTGCCGGCGTAATCACAATATTGCGGTATTCCACCGGCCCATGATCGCCCTGAATATATATGGGACCAGGCTCCCCTTCCTTGCTATCGAGCGCTCCGCCAGTTATCCCCGGAATTTCCTGGTTGGTAATTACCGTTTTGCCATTCACCGCTACCGTAACCATTCTTCCAATTAAAGTAATATCAAAGGATTGCCATTCTCCTGCATTCTTAGCCATCATATCACTGGGAGCTATAAACCCGTAAATACCACCCAGCAGCCCACTCTCCGGTTCCTGGCCTTTGCTGTCCATTACCTGCACTTCATAACGGCCACGAAGGTAAACGCCGCTATTGCTATGCTCCGGGTAACGAAACTCGATGTGAAGCTTGAAATCGTTAAACTTTTGGTCGGTTACAATATTAGAACCTGTTTTAGGGCTACGCAGCACCCCGTCTTCAGCAACCCACTGGTTTTCACCCATGGCATGCCAGCCATCAAGGTTTGTGCCGTTGAATAATTTTATCGGTTTTCCCCATACCGGCTGTTTGTCTCTGCGCAGGCGCGGTGCACGAACACCAGTCCAGGTGTGCTTTTTGCCATCAGGAAAAATCATGGTACCACTTAAGGTTTCACCCTGTAAAACACCTTCAACCACCAGGTCTGTTCCTTCGTCCCATTGCGGTGGAATGGAGAAGCTCATCTTTCCATTAACGAAATTAACCCTTGAAATTGGCCGGGCACTTCCACCGGAACCCACAAAATAGCCTACAAGTGTACTTATACCCGAATGCTTCACCTCAAGCCAGGCAGGAGTTTCCTTGCCATCTTCCTGTACTGTAATATCCCACCTCCCTTCAATGGAAGATTCAGCGGGACCGGCGACGCTATTTGCCTGCGCAAAGCCGATGGTAATCAAGACTGAAACGAATGTAAACGCAATGTGTCTCGAAATCCAGCCGGACTGTAGTCGTGAAAATTTTTTCATGCTGCTTGTTTTGTAGATTTTGGATTCAATATAGGGATTAAAAAGGAAATTGGATCATAACCAGTCGATGGCGCCGAAATTTATGACGCTATCGCACGCTCCTGGTTTTGTTTGTACCCACTGGCAAATCAGCAAATCCTATCTTTGAGCCCTAAATTCAGGTGTATGCTTAAAATTGGCATTTTCGGGGTGGGGCATCTCGGAAAATTTCATATCGCAAATTGGCAGAAAGTAAAGGGGACCGAAATAGTGGGATTTTTTGATCCCAATGATGACGCGGCAGGGACTGTTTCTAAACAATACAACCTTGAACGGTACACCAATGAGGAAGCATTAATGGATGCCTGTGATGCAGTTGATATTATCGCCCCCACCACTTTTCACTTTGATTTGTGCGAAAAAGCCATCCGCAAAAGCAAACACGTATTCGTAGAAAAACCGCTGGCAGATAGCATGGAACAGGCGCACAAATTAGTTAAGCTGGCCAAAGAAGCGAATGTAAAAGTTCAGGTAGGCCATGTGGAACGGTTTAATCCCGCCTACCTGGCGCTCAAAGGATACACGTTAAACCCTATGTTCATCGAAGTACACCGCCTTTCACAGTTTAATCCCCGCGGAACCGAAGTAAGTGTGATACTGGATTTAATGATCCATGATATCGATATTATTCTGAGCATTGTAAAGAGTGGTGTAAAAAATATTTCGGCCAGTGGCGTGGCGGTAATGACCGATACTCCTGATATTGCCAATGTGCGGATAGAGTTCAACAACGGATGTGTGGCGAACCTTACATCATCAAGGATATCTATGAAAAAAATGCGGAAAATGCGCTTGTTTCAAAAAGAAGCCTATATCGGCATTGATTTCTTAGAGAAAAAAACTGAGATCATTAAGTTGAAAGAAGATAGTGATGGCGACGCGTTTACGTTTGATATTGAAACGCCATCCGGGAAAAAAGTAATTGCTATTGCCAACCCCAAAATTCCGGAAGCCAACGCCATTTTGCTGGAACTGGAAGCATTTGCAAATGCTATCACACAAAATAAGGCCACGCCGGTATCGGAATTGGACGGATTAATGGCAATGGATGTTGCCCATCATATTTTACAGAAAATCCAGTCGGCTAATTATCTTGTTAAGTAACATCAATGACCTGCCTTATCCATGAATAAATCAAAGAAAATAAATATTTCCTGGTATGTGGTTAGTGATTACCTAACTGCGGCATTAGCGTGGGTGATTGCTTTTTTTATTCGAAAACACTTAACCGGTTTCCCGCTTAATATAGGCGACGAACTTTTTTATAACAGCCGGTTATTGTTAAGTATTTTGCTCATTCCGGCCGGCTGGCTCACTTTGTTTATGATGCTCGGCGCCTATCATCAGTCATTATACACCAAATCGCGCCTTTCCGAATTCACCATAACCTTCATAAGCACCCTTGCAGGCTGCATTGTACTTTTCTTTATTTTGGTACTTGACGATAATGACGCGAGCTATTCTTATTACTACAAAGCTTTCTTCTCCCTGTTTTTGTTACATCTTGTGTTAATATGGACCGGCCGAATGATATTGCTTGATATAGCCAACGCCCAATTAAGAAAGGGATTGGTTTGGTTTAACACCATCATCATAGGCAACAATGCAACCGCTATTCACATCTTCAGGGAAATCAATAAAAACAAGGGCTCCCTTGGATATCAATTCAACGGATTTATCAGCACAAACGCTTCCCGCAATGGACTACATCAGCACATCCCCCATCTTGGTCACATAGACGCTCTTGAATCAATACTGGAAACCCATAACCCGGACCAGGCGATTATTGCACTCGAAAACTCTTTCCCGGCAGAAGTTACGGCCATCATTAACCGAATAAGTGAACGAGATATAGACATAAAAATCGCACCTAACAACCTTGATATACTCGCCGGCTCAGTTCGTACCAAAAACGTACTGGATGCACCGTTGATTGACATCAAAACCGGGCTCATGCCGGAGTGGCAACTGCATTTTATCCGGCTGGTGGATGTATTAATCTCCATAGCCGGCTTAATTATTCTTTCGCCGCTTCTTTTTTATGCGGCGCTAAGGGTAAGGATGTCGTCGCGCGGGCCCATCCTTTATACCCAACAAAGAATGGGTTATAAAGGAACTCCATTTTTTATGTACAAATTCCGTTCAATGTATGCCGATGCGGAAAAAAACGGCCCGGCGCTCTCTTCGCACAACGATCCGAGAATTACTGCATGGGGGAAAACCATGCGCAAATGGCGTATTGATGAGTTGCCGCAGTTCTGGAATGTAATTAAGGGCGAAATGAGTCTCGTGGGGCCGCGTCCGGAGAGGCAATTTTATATAGAACAAATTAATGCCCAAACGCCTTTTTTTAAATATTTATTGAAAGTAAAGCCGGGCATCACCAGTTGGGGAATGGTAAAATTTGGGTACGCTGAAAATGTGGAAGAAATGATTGAGCGCATGCAATACGACCTCGTGTATATCGAAAATATTTCTCTTGCTTTAAATTTCAAAATTATGCTCCATACCCTGCGCATTATCCTAAAGGGAAAGGGTCGCTAATGGTAAGGCATTCCTTTGTTATCAGTTTTTTACCCTCCGGTTGATTCAGTCTATGGCCTCACAAGAACTTATTGTTATTGCTTATTTCCATTACTTTTGAAAAAACCGGTCGCCTTGGTGAAAAAATTGCTGTTGTTTATCATTTTCAACATTTTCCTTGCAGGGGCCTTCGCCCAGCAAAGCTACTGGCAGCAGCGAACCGATTATTCCATTAACGTGGCGCTCAATGATGTGGAACACAGCCTTACCGGTTTTATTAAAATTCACTACACCAATCATTCGCCCGATACGCTGCACTATATATGGTTTCATGTTTGGCCCAACGCCTACAAAAACGATAAAACGGCTTTCAGTGAACAAATGCTGGAAAACGGAAATACAAAATTCTATTTTTCCACTCCTCAGCAAAAAGGTTTTATCAACCAGCTTGATTTCAGAGTTAACGGCGTGAGAGCGGATATAGCAGATCATCCTGAGCATCTTGATATCATCAAGCTAATATTGCCTTCACCGCTGGCGCCTGAAGAGACAATCCTTATCACCACTCCCTTCCATGTTAAACTTCCGGACTATGTTTCGAGGGGTGGTCATGTTGGTCAGTCCTACCAGGTAACGCAATGGTTTCCCAAGCCGGCGGTATACGATAAAAAAGGGTGGCATCCTATGCCGTACCTGGAACAGGGAGAATTTTATAGCGAGCTGGGAAACTTTGAAGTGGCAATCACCGTTCCCCGCAATTATGCTGTAGCAGCAACGGGCGAGCTGCAAAATGAAGAAGAAAAGCAGTGGCTGCAAACAAGGAAATCATTTACCTGGGAAGCCATCAGGCACAGGAAAAAAACAAAATCCGGTTCTTATAAAACATTCAAACAACTTTTCCCGTTGTCCGATTCCGCCACCAAAACACTGCTTTACAAACAAAAAAACGTACACGATTTTGCCTGGTTTGCCGATAAAAGATTTGTTGTACATTATGATACCTGTGTACTGGAATCCGGGGAAATTATCGACGTGTATGCTTTCTATACGCCCGCAAGCCGGCCCTATTGGGCTACCAGTGTGGCATACGCGAAAGAGGCGGTGCGCTTCTACTCCCATTCGTTAGGAGCCTATCCGTTCCGTACCGTGAGTATTGTGGAGGGTCCGCCACAAATGAGCGGTGGAATGGAATACCCTACCATAGCTCTTATTGCTACAGAAAAAGATACAACCCTCATGAATCGCATTATTGCGCACGAAGTAGGACACAATTGGTTTTACGGTATACTGGCCACCAATGAACGAAGCTTTCCATGGATGGATGAAGGCATGAATTCCTATTACGAAAACCGGTATACCGCTGCCGGTGAAAAAAAGTCTTCCTCCTGGCTCAACGCCGGTTCCTTTGATAAAATCGCTTTTGAATCGGTCGCGGCGGTTAAAAAAGACCAGCCCATTGACCTGCCTGCTCCGGCATTTACCCCATACAATTATTACCTTTCTCCTTATTTTAAAGCTTCCCAATGGATGCATTTGCTGGAAGATTTTATTGGGAAAAGTAAATTTGACTCCTGTATGCAAGCCTACTACCAACAATGGCAGTTCAAGCATCCTTACCCGGAGGATTTTAAGTCGGTCATTACAAAAAATAGCAGGAAAAATACAGACAGCATTTTTAATTTATTACATACTACGGGAAGCCTTTCCCAGCCATCCCCTAAAAAACTGCGACTGGCATGGATAGCAAAAGCAGATCCTGAAAACAAATACCACTATATAGGCATTGCCCCCGCTCCTGGATTTAATTACTACGACAAATTGATGTTAGGCGCCGTCATTCATAACTACAATCTTCCGTTCACCAGGTTTCAATTTATTGTTGTACCGTTGTATGCAACCGGCAGCAAACAATTCAATGGAATTGGCAGGGCAACCTATTCTTGGTTCCCGGAAAAAGGTTTTCAAAAAATTGAAGTGGACGTGAGTGGGGCAAGATTTTCCGGCGATGCATATACAGATAGCAGTAAGTATACTACGAATTTGAATTTCGGTAAAATCAGTCCGCATATACGGTTCACTTTCCGAAATGCCGGTATACGCAGCCAGTTGAACCAGTTTGTACAATTAAAAGCCTACTTTATCAATACCGATGCATTGCAGTTTTCCTGGGATTCTGTTACAATGAAAAACAATTATTCCGTTAACACACACACTACCACCATCGGGCAGCTTCGTTATGTAAACGAAAATAGCAGGGTTTTATATCCGTACCACCATGAATTTCAGTTTGAGATCGCTGAATATTTTGGCAGAATAACCTATATGGGGAACTATTTTTTTAATTACCCGAAAGGTGGAGGGGTAAACCTGCATTGGTTTGGCGGAAAGTTTTTTTACATGGGTGATAAAACATCGCGAAAACGATTTGACACGGACCAGTACCATCTTAATATGACCGCACCCAAGGGATATGAAGACTATACCTATAACAATTATTTTATCGGACGAAATGAATACAGCGGTATGCTTTCTCAACAGGTAATGATGCGCGATGGCGGCTTTAAAGTAAGAACCGATTTGCTGAGCAACAAAATTGGCAAAACAGACAACTGGCTGGCAGCGCTCAATCTCACTTCCTCCATTCATCCTAAAATTCCAGTTAAGTTATTTTTAGATATTGGCACGTGCAGTGAGGGATGGGATACCCAGTCGCAAACACCAAAACTCTTATACGATGCGGGCTTTCAACTATCCTTACTAAAAAACACGGTTAATATCTATATCCCGGTTGTTTACAGCAAGGTATATGGCAACTATTTTAAATCAACGCCTGGCAATAATTTTTGGCAGAGGATATCATTCAGTATCGATATACAAAATATCA
>CAYMKT010000175.1:0-2077 GCA_964391065.1 uncultured Terrimonas sp.
GCTTAGGTGTTGTTGGTGAAGCTGATGCACACGAACCTGCGCGCAACAGCGGCAACGGCGTAAAAAAGTAAGTTCTTGAAGTGTACTCAAAACAGGTTGGTTGCCTTTCATTTCATATTTTAATCCGCGCGGAATAGGCTGCCGTTTGCGAAGCATTAATGTCTTAAAAACATAATGCCCGTTAGAATTGCATGTTGGCGAGTTCGTCCAGCGCTATAGTAGATTGTTCTCCCGTTGCAAGCTTTTTGATGTTACAGGTATTGTTCTCCAGTTCCCGGCTGCCAATCATAATAACGTAAGCGATGTTTTTTCTTTCAGCGTATTTAAACTGTTTGTCAAATTTCGCCTGTTCATGGTATAGCTCTCCCGAAATGCCTTTACTTCTTAGGATTTGTAAGCATTCAAATGCTTTCTTGCTTTCTGCCTCGCCCAGGTTGAAAAATAAGACCTGTACCCCTGTATGCACTTCGCGAGGAAATAATTTCAGTTCTTCCAGCACATCGTATATTCTGTCCAGCCCAAATGAAATACCCACTCCGGGAATATTGGGCACGCCAAATAAACCGGTAAGATCGTCATACCTTCCGCCGCCGCCAATGCTTCCCATTTGAACATGCCTGGCTTTTACTTCAAAAATAGTTCCGGTATAGTAGTTGAGTCCGCGTGCAAGCGTGAGGTCAATATAAATACGGTTTTTGGCGGACAGCGATGCCGGGTAATTCAAAATAAATTCCAGTTCTTCTATGCCCTTCAAACCGGTTTCACTATTGGCAAAAAGTTGTTTGATCTTATTTATTTTTTCGGGATTTTCGCCTGTAATTTCAAGATATTGGCGCACGGTAGTAACCTGCTCCATATCCAACCCACGCTGCATTAATTCTTCTGCCACTTTCTCAATTCCTATTTTATCGAGCTTATCAATGGCAATGGTAATAGCTGTCATTTTATCGCTGCCGCCGCAGAGCTCTGCCACCGCTGCCAGTATCTTCCTGTTATTTATTTTTATTTCCACTTCAATGCCCAGCTTATTAAAAACCGTATCATAAATATTGACGAGTTCCACTTCATTCAATAAGGAGGTGCTGCCCACCACATCTGCATCGCATTGGTAAAATTCGCGGTAGCGCCCTCTTTGCGGTCGATCTGCACGCCATACTGGTTGTACCTGGTAGCGTTTAAACGGAAACGTGAGTTGTCCATGGTTCATGGCAACATACCTTGCAAAAGGAATGGTGAGATCATACTTCAGAGCACGTTCTGTAAGGTTTTTGTCGTTTTTCCCCTGGAGTACATTATCGAAAGCAGCTTTGGCTTTACCGGAGTTTTTAGGATCATTCAATCCATTGTTGAGTATCTTAAAAATCAATTTATCGCCCTCCTCGCCATATTTCCCCATGAGTGTATCGAGGTTTTCCATAGCCGGTGTTTCGAGCGGCTCAAAACCGTACAGCTCAAATACCTTTTTAATCGTATTGATGATATAGGTTCTTTTGCGTACACTATCCGGACCAAAATCTCTCGTGCCTTGGGGAAGGGAGGGCTTGCTCATGCTTCGTTATTATATGGTGTGTTTATGTTATTTTGTTTTGTACGGCATGATTGCTGATGATCTTATCGCAGGCTGTATCGATCATATCAAATACCTGGTGGTAACCGGCCTCTGGTCCATACCAGGGGTCGGGTACATCCCTGTTTTTTCCCGGATATACTTCATCCATTAGCAAGCTTATCTTTTCACTATCAAATTTTTTCCCGGCGATGAATTGAACCTCAATCATTACATCCGTTGCCATGGCGTAAATGTGGTCGAAGATTTCAAAATCTTCAGGTACCAAATCTCTTGCTTTCTGCTTGCTGATATCAATGCCATGCATCGCCGCTACTTTTTGCGATAAACGGTGAGGCGGCTCGCCTGCATGGTAGCCATTGGTGCCGGCGCTATCTATCAGCCATGGTAACCCATGTTGCTTTATTTTCTGTTTCATAATGCCTTCAGCAAGGGGGCTCCTGCAAATATTACCGAGGCATACCATTAATAACTTCATAATAAAAAAATCGTGGCAAAGGTAAACTTTCA
>CAYMKT010000175.1:2177-6366 GCA_964391065.1 uncultured Terrimonas sp.
TTGGTTTTTTCTTTCCTGTTTTACCCAAAATTATCCTGTATATTAGTTGAAACTCGGCTCTATGCGGTTACATTTTTTGTTATCAAGATGTTTATTCCTGTTTCTGCTTTTCACTTGTGGGTTCATACAAGCCCAGCAAGCGCCTGCTTCCAATTTCACCACCTACCAGCCCCCGGTATTTGAAGATGATTCGAGGGTTGAAAAAATAAAGTCGCTAATGCCGGCCATTGAAAAAATGTATAAGGAATATGCTGCAAGGAAGAATTTTCCGGGAATGGCATTTGGTATAGTGATGGATGATCAATTAGTGTATACGGGAAACGCCGGGTATACCAGCATCGCCCAAAAAACACCCGTTAGCCCGAAATCTTTATTTCGCATCGCGTCCATGTCGAAGAGCTTCACGAGTATGGCTATTTTAAAGTTGAGAGATGAAGGTAAGCTGGATCTCGACGAACCCATATACCATTACATTCCCGAATTTAAGAGTGTTCCCCTGCTCACTAAAGATGCACCGCCAATTACTATCCGCAATCTGATGACGCACACAGCAGGCTTTCCTGAAGACAATCCATGGGGCGACAGGCAGTTGGATATTACGGATGCTATATTCAAGGAGATGATCAATAAAGGCATATCGTTTTCCAATGTGCCCGGTGTAAGTTATGAATACGCCAATTTGGGTTTTGCCCTGCAGGGCGAAATTATTACTAAGGTGTCGGGCAAGCCGTACCAGCAATATATTACAGAAAATATTCTCAAGCCGCTGGGGATGGATCATACCCTATGGGAATATACCGGGGCGCCATCTCCATTGCTGGCCCACGGTTATCGCTGGAAGGATAATGCCTGGCAGGAAGAAGCGTTGTTGCACGATGGAGTGTACGGTGCAATGGGGGGACTGATTACTTCCATTGAAGATTTCAGCAAATACATGAGCTTTCAAATGTCGGCATGGCCCGCACGCAATGACAAAGAAACGGGACCGGTTAAACGAAGTTCGGTGCGGGAAATGCAGCAGTCCTGGGCCTTCAATAATCTGGATGCCGCATTCCAATATCCCGATAGTAGAAAATGCGCTATGGTAAGCAGTTACGGATATGGGTTACGGATAGGGCAGGATTGTGATGGCCGTAAGTATGTTGGGCATACCGGCGGGCTGCCTGGTTTCGGAAGTCAATGGTGGATACTGCCCGATTACGGAATAGGGGTGGTGGTTTTTGGCAACCTTACCTATGCGCGTATGGGCGATATTAACTGGGCCGTATTGGATACGCTGGTTAACGCGGCTAATCTTAAACCCCGCCAAATACCTGTTTCTCCAATTCTAAAGCAACGCCAGGGGCAATTGATGAAACTGCTGCCCGACTGGAAATACGCCGATAACAGCGATATTTTTGCCGTTAATTTTTTCCCGGATCATTCTTTGGAAACCAGGAGAAAGCAATCGCTGGACCTATTTGGCAGAGCCGGGAAAATTAAGCGTGTAAGCGAAATCGTTCCGGAAAATCAATTAAGAGGCAGCTTTAAGGTAGAATGCGAAAAAGCCACCATCGAAATCTATTTCACGCTTACACCCGAGAACCCGGCCTTGATACAATACCTTGATCTTGCAGAAGTAAAAAGTCGATAAAATAGTGTCCATCAAACCGGGTTAGGTTCTTTTAGTTTTAATTCAGCTTCTGTACCAGCGGATGACCCGGAGCAATTGTTCTGCCGGATTTGCCCGAAGCATCGAATGTTTTAAATTGAAGTGTGCCTGTAGCCGGAACCGGAGCGGAATACACCGGCGATTCTTGCGTGGGCTCGGACCCATCGGTGGTATAATGTATTTTGATTCCGGGAAGCGCAACGTTGGCTTTTGCCATTCCGTTTTCTATGATTACTCCGGGAGGTGGAACGCGATAAGCATATCCACCGTTTGTACGGGCAAGCCTGGGGAATTCTTTTTGCGCAATGGTGTTGGCAAACTCGTTCCAGCCTTTGTCAATATTTTTTAGCCTTTGATTGCGGTTGGACTCTGTCTCCCATTTTCTTTCTGGCGACCATGCGCTTTCGGAGAAACCAATCAATTTAGGAAGCATATAGTACTCAATCATATCGCGGCCTTTAATGGTTTCGCTCCAAAGCTGGGCCTCTACGCCAATAATATTTTTTCGTGCTTCCGGCTTAAGCCTTTCCCAAGGACTGTTGGGGTTATCCCAATCGAGCGAGGCGCCCATGGAACTTTTTGGAGTGGTGTTAAACATGGTAAAAGGTGCGAATGCCCAGGCATTTTTGGTGTCGATAAAACCAGCCCAATATAGCCCCGGCTCTTTAGGATCATTGTTGTAAGCAAGGTCGAAGTAAAAGTTAGATACATTGCAAAGCACGATTGGATATCCTGCATTCGCTAGTTTATAACCGAGATCGGGGTAATCAAAAAGATTGTTCCATATATAAGGCACTACTTTTTTACCCGCGAATTCGGGGTTGGGGATATATTTACCGGTCGAATCTTTCAGCAGCGCCACTTCTTCCCACCCATGTACTTCAATATTTCTTTTCGCCATTCTCTTTACCAGTTCGCGAAAGAAATAGGTTTGCAGGTTTTTGGGATCTTTTACTTCCGGATGTTTGCTTAACAATTCCAGCGCTTCGGGAGATTTTGTCCAGGCGCCTTCGGCCACTTCATCGCCGCCTGCATGAAATATATCCATCGTTAAGCCCACCTCTTTATACATCTTATCGAACTCATCTACCACCTTTTCATAGAAGCGATAGGTAGATTCGCGGCTTACATTCACAACATTGTCGGAATACATTTGTGCCGACATATAAACTGATTGATCTTCAGGGTCAACCAAACGGTATTCATTTGCTTCCGCTTCCTTTCCTTCTTTCATCAGGCGCTGGTACCGGGCTTCCATCGATTTAATGGCAGCACGGGCGTGCCCTGGAAAGTTCAATTCCGGAATAATTTTGATGTGGCGTTTTTTGGCGTATTCCAGTATTTCAATAAAATCTTTCCGGGTGTAAAAACCGCTACCATGAAAGCCCTGGTCGTATGCAAAAGGTCCTGAGCCATATGCCGGGTGAAGTGCCGGGGCGTCTTTACTGCTTACGTGCGAACGTTGTGCACCTACAGAAGTTAGTTCGGGTAACCCCGGAATTTCAACCCGCCATCCTTCATCCTCAGAAGTATATAATAAACAATGGTTCAATTTATATTGCGCCATTACATCCAATATCCTGAAAATGGTTTCCTTTTCCTGGAAATTGCGGCTTACATCAATGTGTACGCTTCTAAACCCGAAGCGGGGAGCATCATTGATGGTTACAAATGGAAAACTGAGCGTTTCATTTTGGTGGAGATACGCATTTGCCGGAACCAGGGCCAGCAGACTCTGAATTCCATAAAAAACGCCGGCTGCATCATATCCGGCAATGGTAATACCATTTTCGTTGATACTTAACCGGTACGATTCTGCCTTATGTTCGTGGCTAACTGAAGTGTCGATCGACAGGTAAATGCCTTTGCCCGCAGGAGCGCCTTCGCTTACCTGGAAGTTCTTCCCCGTAATTTCTTTCAGTTTGGCAGATAATATATCCGCTTCATTTTTAAGAGAAGAAGCATAACTAACGGCGCCGCCGGTGAGCGTGTAGCTGCCATTGCTTTTAGAAAAATGCAAAGGTGTAGGAATAATGGGTAAAAGTTGATCGGGAGGCAGCAGCGTTAAGTCCTTATTTTCCCAGTAGGTTTTTGCGGGTGATGCCGCCATTTCTTTGTCGTTTGTGCCGCGCAGTAATTGTTCTTTACTGGTAAATGGGATGATAGTGCTGTTTTCAATTTTTGCAATGCGTTCTTCATCTCCTTTTGTATCATAAAATACAATATACACGCCCAACGGGCCATCGGACTCTTTGATTACAGACCCGGCTGCCTTATAATATACATCAATGGAATCGCCGGCCGCAAGTGAGAAACCTGGATTGGGCGATAGCCTGTACCAATCGCCATTAATATGTTCCAGCCTGGCGGGCTGTGGTTTTTCGTAGTGTAGTATATCACTGGGTGATATCGAAAAAAACAATGACCAGTTGTTATCGGTTAGGGTTTGTTCTTTTTTATTGATCAGGGTTAAGCGGGCTGTATAGCTGTTCGCACTATCATTGAAATTGCTGATCAGTTCCCATTTAATGCCTATAG
>CAYMKT010000176.1:0-6351 GCA_964391065.1 uncultured Terrimonas sp.
AACCGTGGAACCTGTTATCGCATATTATATTGATCACAAGCTGTGGCCAATATATAGCAGAGACGACCTGATGCAGCAAATGCCTTCTTACAACAAGCGTTTCCTTTACTACAGCGAATACGCGAAAGCTGACATGAACAATATTTTTGGCGAAAAGCTGAATGCAGCACAACACTACACCGCTTCCCAAATGAGTTCCGTTTTGCTGGAAAATACAGGAACAGGATTTAAAGAGCATCTTTTGCCAATGCAGGCACAATGGTATCCTATTTATAATATTAATGTGCTGGATGTTAATGGAGATGGGAAAAAAGATCTTATAGTCGGCGGCAACCAGGCTTATGCCAGAATAAAGTTTGGTGCATATAGTTCCGGGAAAGGGGATGTTTTAATCAATAAGGGGAATCTTAGTTTTGAGAGATTGTCTCCTGCACAATCGGGCATCAGCATTTCAGGAGATATTAGAAATTCAATTGCAATAGGGCAACAGTTGATTTTTGGAATTAACAACCAACGACCCCTGCGGTACAGGTTTAATAAGTAATTTCAGTTCCCTGCTGTTAATTAAATTCAAATGAAGATCCATTATAAGTGGTTATTTATTGCACTATTTTACCTGGCAAACGGATGCAAAAACGAGTCCGGCAAACTTTTTACTGAGCTGCATCACAACGAAACCGGAATTGATTTCAGGAACAGGCTTGTTGAAGATGAATTGTTGAATGTTGCTCACTATGTTTATTTTTATAACGGAGGGGGAGTAGCTGTTGGAGACATTAACAACGATGGGTTGCAGGATATTTTTTTTACCGGTAATATGGTAAAAAACCGGCTTTATCTTAATAAGGGAAACTTCAAATTTGAAAATATCACCACCTCAAGCCATGTTGCTGAAAAACAAGGTTGGTGCACAGGCGCAAGTATGGTCGACATTAACCAGGATGGCCTCCTGGATATTTATGTTTGCCGCAGTGCAGATGATGATCCGCAAAAAAGGAAAAACCTTCTTTTTGTCAACAATGGAGACTTGACATTTACCGAACAGGCTGAGCAGTACGGATTAGCCGATATAGGATATTCTACTCAAGCCGCTTTCTTTGATTATGATAAAGACGGAGATATCGATTGTTTTGTATTGAATCATTCCCTGTCAAAATACTCCACAGGCGTTACTGAAAATCCTGAAATGCGGAATAAAAAAATTCCTGAACTGGCAAACCGGCTATACAGGAACGATGGAGGACAGTTCCATGATGTGAGCGACCAGGCGGGCATCGTTTCCAATGTGTTGAGTTTCGGACTGGGTATTGCTGTATCTGACTTTAACAACGATGGTTGGCCGGATATCTACATTTCAAACGATTTTAAGGAGTCGGATTATTTATACCTGAACAATAAGGACGGCACCTTCTCGGAATCTTTTTCCGATTGTCTCGATTTGTCTTCGCTGAATTCCATGGGCAGCGATGCCGCTGATTACAACAATGATGGTTTAACAGATATCATCACACTCGACATGCTATCGGAAGAAAATAGTTTGCAGAAAACCCACGCCAGTTCCAACAGTTTCGATAAAACGAATTTTCTCATTAATAAAGGCTTTCAACCTCAATACATGAGAAACATGCTTCAAAAAAATAACGGCGATGGTACGTTTTCTGAAATCGGTCAGTTGGCAGGTATTTCTAACACGGATTGGAGTTGGGCAGCGCTATTCTGCGATTTCGATGGCGATAGTAACAAGGACCTGTTCGTCAGCAATGGATTTGTGAAAGATTTCTCCGATCTTGATTTCGTGGTGTTTTCAGCCGACAAGCTTCTAAAAGCTAACAAAGAAGACCGGACGAGATCTTTTAATGATGCCATTGCTAAAATGCCAACTATTAAAATCCCTAACTATATATTTAAGAATGATGGCAATGGTTTGCTTGATAATAAAACAAATGATTGGGGATTGGGTAAGCCCATCATATCATCTGGCGCGGCCTATGTGGATTTAGATAATGATGGCGATATGGATCTTGTAGTAAATAATATAAACGATTATGCTTCTGTTTATGAGAACAACTCCGCGCAAACGGTGAAAAATAATTTCATCCGTATAGCGCTTGACGGCGGCGCCCAAAACAGAAACGGAATTGGCGCCAGGATAAAAGTTTTTTGTGACGGCAACATTTATTTCCAGGAACAATTCCCTGCAAGGGGATATCAGTCGTCTGTGGATATGGTGTTGAATTTTGGATTAGGTAAATATACCACCATTGATTCACTCCTTGTTATATGGCCAACCGATCAGTTCCAGGTGCTAAAAAACATACCTGCGAACCAATTGCTAAAAATCAATATTAAAGATGCTGATCAAAAATGGGATTTCACCGAAGCCAGTCTCAAAACCTATTTCACACCAACCCATTCCATAACCTATAGTCACCAAGAAAACGATTTCAACGATTTCACTGTTCAGACTTTATTGTTAAACTATGCCTCCAGACAAGGTCCCTGTTTGGCCACGGCCGATGTGAACAATGATGGACGGGAGGATATTTTCATTGGCGGGGCAAAGGGTCAACCTGGCGAATTATTTCTGCAGGCGAAAAACGGAAAGTTTGAATTATCAAGCCAAACTGACCTTGCTAAAGATTCATTAAGCGAAGATGTTGCCTGTACCTTTTTTGATGCCAACGCCGATGGATACCAGGATTTATACGTTGGTAGCGGTGGCTATGAATTTTCCCCCGCCGATCCGTTACTGCAGGACAGGTTGTATATGAATGACGGAAGGGGCAACCTGGTAAAAGTGGAAAATGCATTGCCTGCCGCATTAACGAGCACCGGATGCGTGAAGCCGGCGGATATAGATGGCGACGGAGATATTGATCTCTTTGTTGGCGGCAGGATAATACCCGGCGAATACCCAACTTCTCCTCAGAGCTATATTTTGTTGAATGACGGGAAAGGTATTTTTTCTGATGCAACCATTCAATGGGCCCCGTCTTTCAAAAGCCTGGGGATGGTAACAGATGCCATTTGGATCGATCTGAATCATGACGGCAAAAAGGATCTTATAGTTGTTGGCGAATGGATGCCGGTTAAAGTATATCTTAATAATAACGGCAAATTAGAAGACGCTTCTTCGGTATATATCAAGTTTGCTTCCTCGGGATGGTGGAATAAGATATTAGCTGACGATTTTGACGGCGATGGCGACCTGGATATTGTTATTGGCAACGCCGGAACAAATGCGCAATTCAGAGCCAGCGAAAAAGAACCGCTAAGTATTTATTACAAGGACTTTGATGGGAACGGCTCAATTGATCCTATTTTTTGTTATTATATT
This sequence comes from uncultured Terrimonas sp., assembly GCA_964391065.1. Taxonomy (GTDB): domain Bacteria; phylum Bacteroidota; class Bacteroidia; order Chitinophagales; family Chitinophagaceae; genus Agriterribacter. The sequence goes on from CAYMKT010000176.1 coordinate 3,338, forward strand.
AAAGGGGTCTCCTATCCATCCGAATCACGCAATGATCTTATTGAACAATTGCCTATGCTGCGAAAAAAGTTTACGGATTATAAAACGTATGCGCAGGCCACCATACATGATGTATTTACCGCTGAGCAACTCAAAGATGCGGGAAAACTTTCGGCTGAAACGCTTGCTACGTTGTATTTGCAAAACGATGGCGATTCGGGGTTTACGGTAAAAACACTCCCCCGGGAGGCCCAATACGCCCCCGTTTATGCAATAGCATCGGTGGATATTAATAAAGATGGCAATAAAGACCTTGTTCTTGCGGGTAATAACGCGTGGACACGTATAAAATTCGGAAGGCACAGAGCAAATCATGGAATAGCGCTGTTGGGTGATGGCAAGGGAAATTTTACCTATGTTGGTCAACCACAAAGCGGCTTGAATGTGAGGGCCGACGTTCGGAGTATGGAGATCATAAAGGTAAAGGATTCGCATATTTTAGTAATGGGCATTAATGATGAAAATCTCATCTCGTATGAATTTCGATAGCAGCGTCGCTGCATAACAAACCCCCCTGTTACCTTGAACATATCGCTGGGCTCAAAGCTGTTACCACAAGATTAAAAGTGGGCTTTAAATTTTCAAATGAACCAGATATTTTTTAGCTTTGAATTAGTTGCATAACTAACTATATGCCAGACAACCAATTTAAAAGAGGGGAATTATACAGCTTTATTACAGGGGTAGCTTCCACAGCGCTGGCAAGGCGGTTGCAAAAGAACTTCAAGCAGCGGGGCATCGATATCACTATTGAACAATGGAGTGTTCTATATCACCTGTGGAAACAGGATGGCTTGAGTCAGCAGGAGTTATGCAATGCTACATTTAAAGATAAGCCCAGCATTACCCGTTTGGTAGATAACCTGGAAAAGCTAAAATTGGTGACGAGGGTTGCCTCAGCCACCGACCGGAGGATCAATATGATTTACCTGAGTGAAGCGGCACTAACGCTAAGAAACCGTACCATGGAGCTGGCCAATCAAACCCTTAATGAAGCATTGGTTGAGGTAACCGCCGGGGAAGTGGAAATATGTAAATCAGTTTTACAAAAGGTATATAACAACCTGAAATAGTTAAACAAGGATAAATATACAGGCAGGAGTTAGCAGAAATTTTTCTGCATAACCTGGTTAACACAAGTTATTGCTTAACATAAAAATATAATAATATGAGCACTGCAGCGCCAGCTACCACCATATTGAAAGGCGGTGAATGGATTATCCGGGAAACCCGGCCCGAAGAGATTTACACACCCGAAGAATTTACCGGGGAGCAAAAAATGATTATGGAAATGTGTAGCGCTTTTCTTAAAGCCGAAGTGCTTCCCATTATTGAACGCATCGACAAACTCGAACCCGGACTAATGCCTTCGTTAATTGACAAAGCAGGGGAACAGGGAATGCTGGGTATATCAATACCTGAAGAATACGGAGGGTTGGGCAAAGACTTTGTTACCTCTACTTTGGTAAATGAAGGGCTTGGCGGCGGTTTTTCCTTTTCCGTTGCAATGGCGGCACATACGGGCATCGGCACTTTACCTATTTTGTATTTTGGTACGCCCGAACAAAAGGCGAAATACATTCCCAAATTAGCCACCGGTGAATGGAAAGGCTCGTATGGGTTAACGGAGCCCAATAGCGGTAGTGATGCACTCAGCGCCAAGACCACTGCAACACTCAGCGGCGACGGGAAATACTATTTGCTTAATGGGCAAAAATGCTGGATTACCAATGGCGGCTTTGCCGATGTATATACTGTATTCGCTAAGGTAGACGGAGATAAATTCACAGGTTTTATAGTAGATCGTGGCACAGAAGGCTTTACACAAGGCGCTGAAGAGCATAAGATGGGAATTAAAGGGTCTTCCACCGTGCAGTTGTATTTTCAGGATGCGAAAGTACCTGTTGAAAATGTGTTGGGTGAAATTGGAAAGGGGCATATTATCGCCTTTAATATTTTGAATATAGGGCGGTTGAAATTATGCGCGGCAGCATTAGGCGGATCCAAAACATCGGCCAATACAGTTATTGAGTACGCTAATACCCGGGAGCAGTTTCAGCAGCCCATATCTAATTTTGGCGCCATAAAACAAAAGTTGGCCGAAATTGCAATCCGCGTGTGGGTGGCAGAAAGTGCCTTATACAGAACTTCAAAATGGATTGATGATAAGGAACAGGAGCTGCTTCAGGAAGGAAAATCGTTCAGTGAAGCCCTGCTCGGTGCGGCTGAAGAATATGCCATTGAATGTGCAATGCTAAAGGTGTTTGGCAGTGAAGTGCTCGATTTTGTGGTGGATGAAGGTGTACAAATTCATGGTGGTAATGGATTTAGCGCGGAATATATTATTTCTCGGGCTTATCGCGATAGCAGGATTAACCGCATTTTTGAGGGCACCAATGAAATCAACCGCTTACTCACGGTAGATATGGTTTTAAAAAGAGCAATGAAAGGCCGCCTTGACCTCATGGGCCCTGCTACTGCCGTTCAGAAAGAGTTAATGAGTATCCCCGATTTTGGCGGTGGTGATGAAACGCCTTTTGCCAGGGAAACAAAACTCATCGCCAGCTTGAAAAAGTCAATTTTGATGGTAGCGGGCGCAGCGGTGCAAAAGCTGATGATGAAAATTGAAAGCGAGCAGGAAATATTGATGCATATTGCTGATATGGCCATTAATGTGTTTCATGCCGAAAGTGCATTGCTCAGAGCCATTAAAATGGTGCAGCAGCAGGGAGAAGCTGCTGCAGCGCTGCAACTGGATATGGCACGCACCTACTTATATGATACCGCCGACCGGGTTAATAAAAGCGGTCGCGATGCCATTAATGCATTTGCCGAAGGCGATGAACAGCGCATGATGTTGTTGGGCATTAAGCGATTTACAAAAGCGGAACCTTTTAACAGCAAAGACGCAAGAAGGCGTATTGCCAATAAATTAATCAGCGATAACAGGTATAGTTTTTAATGGCGATGGCGAT
>CAYMKT010000177.1:0-6315 GCA_964391065.1 uncultured Terrimonas sp.
GCTTGAAAAGATTTGGATAGTCCGGGAACCGCTGATCAAAAATAGAATCCCATGCCAAAATTCGTAAGCAATTTTTTGTCATGACTATCCATACTTGCCGATACAGATATCGGTCCAATAATGGTCTGGTAACCCAAAGCGGCGCCATAACCCACTCTCCATATCTTATTATCATTAAGATCGCCATTCACTTCAAAATCCTTAATCATCCAATCCATTGGATATTTGATATTGATATAGTTCACTCCTGCAGTAAGAAATAAACGTTTTATCAACTGAAATTGCAGATCGAGCTTACCGATAAAGTAAGAGGTGGCAGAGTACTCATAATTATTAGCACCATAAAAGGCCTGTGAGCCAAATATCCTTGGCCTAACTCCTCCAAAATAAGTATTGGCAAGAATATCAGGCAGCAAACTTTTCTCTCCGCTTAAAAGAGAGGTAGACATGCCGGCGCCGGTATAAACAGACAGAAAACGCGTTAGCGGAAATATTTTGGTGATATCTCCATGCAGCAAAAGGATGTCTGATGCAGGTAAACCCTGTTCTATACTAATGGAGTCAGTTTCATACCTGAATCTTGCATTAGATCCAAAAAAATAACTGGCAGATACTTCTGAATACATTCCACTTTTTGGATAATAGCGTTCGTTGGTGTCATCTGACCTGAATTCGATTGTTGACTTGTAAGATGAATAATGTACATATTCGAAAGCATTTACCAATGGATCCAGGCTGCTTTGGGGTTTCAAGTTGAAATAAAGAGACGACAAAGAGGCTCCGAAACTATGATTTACGGCGCCGGTGGTGAATAGAGACAGCGCAGTACTAAACTGGTTAATCGTAAACAGTTCCTTTTTATTAGAAGTACCCGTACTGAGCTCGGGCTCGAAGCTGTCATAATGCAGGTCGAGCATTGCAGCGGCTCTTTGATACCTACCCATGTATTTTAAGTAGTTCAAATTAATCCTGGGAAATTCTGCCAAATCTGCCTCCAGAATAATTCTGGAATTGGGGAGTAAGGCATTTCGGAGCGTATAATTTAAATTAATACCCGCTTTGTTTTCCGTGTCATAGTGTATTGCAGCTTTAATCTTTCCGGGGCTGGTTTCCTTTACAATTACGATAAGATCGTATTGCTCTCCATCTTTTTTTATTTGATAGCCCACATTATCGAAGTACCTTGTTCCAAATAGCAAACTCACCTTCTTCTCAATTTCATCGGCAGACACTTCAGCATTTTTATCAATCTTCAATTTACCGATAATAAGCTCCGCGGGAATCTTATCGTTACCTATTACCTTAACCTCATTCAAGATATATGAAGTTACATGGTCGGGCAATTGCGGGGGCAATTGCGGGGCAATCGCATTCAATGAATCTGCTAATTTTTTGAATACCGGATAATATTTTTCTCCTGTTTCCATTCCCTTCGCGATGATTTCTTTTGTAAGACCGAAGCTTCCACTACTTATTCCTGTGAGTTCAGGTTCAATATAATAATTAACCTTTTCGGCTTGTGCTCTTGAATCATAGGCGCTCAATACCCAGGACGACTGAAACAGAAGAGAAAAAAAACTATTGAGCTTCTCTTTTTCCATAAGATCAGTGCTTACAAAAACGCCAATTACAATATCGGCGCCCATATCAATTACCTCCTGCACCGGAAAATTACGAACCAGCCCGCCATCTACTAAAAGCTTATCGTCAATTACCACAGGGGTAAAAATAGTAGGAATAGCCATACTGGCGCGCAGGCTCTTTGCGAGATTACCTTTATTCAGCACCACAGGTTTACCTGTTGAAATATCGGTTGCCACACAGGCAAAAGGTATTGGAAACCGGCTGAAGCTATCAATATTATGAACCGGCCTGGTAAGATTAAAGAGCATTTCGCTAAGATTCTGTCCCTCCAGCAAGCCCATTGGAAGTTTTAGCTTCAACGGCCATTCTACCGGGGTTTCAACCACGTAGCGGCCATAGAATGGCTTCTCTTCCACCACAATTTTATTCATAGGCACTTTATTCGTCAGTATCTCATCCCAATTCACATGTGATGCAATGGAATCGATCTGATCTGCAGAATACCCAATAGCATACAGGCCACCCATAATACTACCCATACTCGTTCCTGTAATATAATCTGGTCTTAGTCCGGCTTTTTCCATTGCCTTTAAAATACCAATATGTGCCATGCCCCTCGCAGCTCCACCACTCAACACCAGGCCAACCTTAGGGCGTTTTGCCTGCGATTTGGCATGCTGGTAAAAAAGTAAAAGTAGACAAAGCAACAACAGCATTGAGGGTCTCCGCATTACATTATTTTGTCTAATATATTGAATTGATGGCAACAAAATTCTGAATTAAAAGAAATTTTACTACTGCTTTCCAGTTTTTGCTTTCTACTGCCGTGCATGGAATAGCGTATGGTTCAATGGCGAAAGAACGCTCGACAAAAAGCATACCTGAGCACCGGGATAAAAATAATTTTTTTCCTGCATCCATAAACCAGTCACTTAAAAGATTGAATAAACACAACACTCATTACAAGCAAGCACTTTAAAAAATCATAGCGTTTATGTTCTGGGTGTCGTTTCTGATTTTTTACGTAATTTCAGTATTCCAACTCACCAAACAAAAGGAGGTATTCATGAAATCTGCAGCATATTCATGGAAGCCTTCGGTTAGTATCGCCTAACCGGGCTTATTCCATTACAATATCTGAGGGCGAAGGCCCGAGGCCACCCCATCAAAGCGGGTGGCTTTTTATATGACCATTGAACAGGGTCAAACAGCATTTTTCAGGTAGAAACCCGTATGTCTGTAATCATAAAATAATCATTACATTGAAAAGAATTAAAATCATTGCAGCCCGATGAACGAAAAAAATAACCTGATGTCGCGCCGGCAATTTGTTGCTACCGCGGCTACAGCCTCACTGGCCCTTCCACGTATACTTCGTGCGGCTCCAGGCGCTGGTACACTCAACCACGCCTGTATAGGCGTTGGCGGCATGGGTTTCCACGACCTTAAACAATTTAAAGAACATCCATTGGTAAATATTGTGGCCTTGTGCGATGTAGATGCCAATAATCTAAAAAAGGCGGCGGAACTTATTCCGGGCGCCAGGTTATATAGCGACTGGAGAGTACTATTTGAAAAGGAGGGAAATAAAATTGATGCTGTTAATGTAACCGTACCTGATCATAATCATTTTGCTATTGCAATGGCGGCTCTTCGAAACGGGAAGCATGTGTATTGTCAAAAACCAATGTGTCACGATGTATCGGAAGTGAGGGTACTCACCGAAACAGCTATAAAAGCTGGAGTAATTACCCAGTTAGGCACTCAAATCGCATCGGGTAAAGGAGATCGCACCGCTGTACAATGGCTAAAGGACGGTGTTATTGGAAAAATCAAACATGCATATCTCTGCTCCAACAGGCCGGCAGCAATAGAGAATTACAGGCTCGTAGGACCGCGTCCGGCACAAGTACAGGAGGCTCCTGCTCATTTGAATTGGGACCTGTGGATTGGAACAGCGCCCATGCGGCCATATGCGCCGGAAATATATCATCCCACCAAATGGAGGGCATGGCAGGATTTCGGAACCGGATGGTCGGGCGATATTGGCTGCCATATTTTCGATGCCGTTTGGAAAGGTTTGGGGTTGAAGTCGCCAGTTTCCGTGATCGCAGAAGTACAACTATCGTGGAAGGAATCGCCCGAACGCAGAATGGATACCTGGCCCCAGGGTGACCATATTAGGTGGATGTTTCCTGGAAATGATTTAACAGACGCCAATGTATTGCCATTAGAATGGTTTGATGGAGCATATTACCCACCGCAGGAAATACGATCCTTGTACAGCGGTAAGGAGTACCCTGCTGAATCTGCCATGTTAATAGGGACGGAAGGCGCCCTGCTAATACCGCATGGGGGAATGCCTGTATTGTTGCCGGAAGAAAAGTATAAAGCTGTTCAGCCACCTCCAATGGAAGAGCGTAACCATTACCATCATTTTGTAAATGCCTGCCTTGGCGGCGAAAAAACGGAATCTCATTTTACGCAAAGCGGACCAATGACAGAAGCCATCCTGCTAGGCACGGTAGCCATTCGGGTGCCGGGACAATTACTGGAATGGGATAGCGCAAGGATGAAATTTCCTAATTACCCGGATGCCCAAAAATATTTACAACGACTTTACCGTAGGGGATGGGAAGTGCCGGGAGTGTAGAAAAGCAGAAGATGCTTTATGCATTCCTGTTAATGCAGTTCAAGTCGTCAAATGCTATTTCTAATCTTTTGATAAAGGTTTCCTCACCTTTGCGCAACCATACCCGGGGGTCGTAGAATTTTTTATTCGGCTTTTCTTCTCCTTCGGGATTACCCAATTGTCCCTGTAAATAAGCTTCGCTCTTTTTGTAATTCGCCAGTACACCTTCCCAGAAGGCCCATTGAAGATCGGTATCGATGTTCATTTTAATAGCGCCATATCCTATCGCTTCGCGGATCTGGTGCTGCGGCGAACCACTTCCACCATGAAATACAAAATAAACAGGTTTGCTGGCTGTTTTTAATTCGGTTTGGATGTATACCTGGCTGTTGTTTAAAATTTCGGGGCGCAATTCCACGTTCCCTGGTTTGTATACACCATGCACGTTTCCAAAAGCCGCTGCTATTGTAAATAATCTTCCCACTTTTTCCAGTTCGGTATAGGCATAGGCTACATGCTGAGGTTGGGTATACAACTTGTCATTTTCAATATCACTGTTATCCACACCGTCTTCTTCGCCGCCGGTAACGCCCAATTCGATTTCAATACCCATGCCCAAAGGCTGCATCCTTTTAAAAAAAGCAACGGATGTTTCTACATTTTCTTCAATAGGCTCTTCACTAAGGTCAAGCATATGCGAACTGAACAGCGGTTGTCCTTTTTCTTTAAAAAACTGTTCGCCGGCATCAATTAAACCACTTACCCATGGCAGCCATTTTTTTGCCGCATGGTCTGTATGTAACACCACGGGAACACCATAGTATTTAGCCACATTATGAATATGCAGGGCGCCGGAAACACCCCCGGAAATATTAGCCTGGAGATTGACGTTGGGCATGCCTTTTCCCGCAATAAATTGTGCTCCTCCATTGGAGAACTGGATAATAACCGGTGAGTTGACATTTGCCGCAGCTTCGAGGGTAGCGTTAATGGTATTGGTACCGATACAATTAACTGCTGGCATAGCAAACTGGTTTTCTTTCGCGTCTTTATATAATGCTTCCAGTTCTTCACCAAAGAGCACGCCGGCTTTATACTTTTTCATATTCAGTATTTAGTTTAAAATTGTAATTGAAAGATAAGTTTGACCGCCTTTACAGGGGATCAAAAGAAGCGCGAAGATAGCATACTTCGTTTTTATACAAAATTTCTTCCTGCGGTTTTCATCAACAGGCAAATTCATCCCCGCAAATGCTATCTTTTTAACACTGAAATACGTATATCATCATAAATGATATGGGGAAACATTAAGAGGGAATTATTTATCTTACCTGTAACTTAGCTTAAAGTTTTTAAAAAAAATAAATCGTTTTTAATCAACGTTTTACTCAAAATCATTGTCCTATTATATAAATGCATAAACTAACTGTTATGATTTTCCAGGAAAAAAACTGCAAAGTTCTGGTCCATCGAAGCCCCTTTTTAATAAACCTGCATCTGCCCCTTCTTACACTGCTTTGTTTTTCCATTGCAACACAGGCCGGATCATTCGATAAACATCATTTATATTTTAAGGCTGCACTGCAGGATTCTGTTCGGGTAAATGGAAAAGTAACGGATGCTGAAGAAAAAACTGGCTTAAGCGGTGTATCTGTCGAAAACCTTACCACAAGCCAGGGAACCATTACAAATAATGATGGAGAATTTTCGATATATGCGCAGGCGGGAGACCGCATACAATTTACCTATATTGGCAAAGCGCCCAAGACGATCGTGTTTAGAAATGAAAAATTTTTGTCCGTCGAAATGGAAAAAGCTGATGGCGGATTATCAGAGGTGATTATTACCGGGTTTCAGAACGTGGAGAAAAAGAAATTTTCCGGAGCCGCAGCATCGCTGAAGGCCAGTGATGTAAAAATTGACGGAATGGCAGATGTGGGCAGGATGCTGGAAGGCAGGGCTGCGGGGGTATCCGTGCAAAATGTTTCAAGTGCTTTTGGCACTGCTCCCAAAATCCGTATCAGGGGCGCCACTTCTATCAATGGAGAAAACAAACCATTGTGGGTGGTAGATGGAGTGGTGCTTGAAGATATCGTAAA
>CAYMKT010000178.1:0-6118 GCA_964391065.1 uncultured Terrimonas sp.
GATTCTTCCCGGCAACGCTTTTCACGAAGCATGGGTGTTGGTAGAACGCCGCGTAATACAAAGTCTTTATTTCATAATCCTGTATACAATATCCGAATCGTACGCTGTATAATGCGTGTACTTTCTAAACTGCATCCATAACAACAGGGTGGGATCGCCTTCCTTTTTATAACGGGGTATAACCGGGCGCACATTATTGCGTTTGGAATTGCGGGTAACAGCGCTAATCTCCCAGCTTTCGCCGAGGTTTTTGGTGGTAGCTTTAGCAATCTCAAAAATACCGTTTACCTGGTGGGAGAAATATACGGTTTCAGTACGCAGTGGATCGATTGTGATGCCACCCGAGTAGTTTTCTTCCCGTTGCTTTTCTCCAGCAACATCCTGGGGAAACCAGGGGCCTGAATTGATGAGCAAATGGTCTACCCATTTACCTGCATCGTATACGGCATAATGATACAGGTGCTCGCGATTGGTAGGATACCGCGTATAAGCCACAACCGGCCGGTCTTTTTTGTCGACAACGATATCAAATATCCAGGCCTTGCCTGTTTGCGGGGTTGCTTTATACACCAGGGAAGCATCTTCGGGGTGAAAAGGCAGGTTGGCAATGGTACAAATTTTTGTACCGTCTGCACGCCAGAAGGCATCGTTTTCATAATAGCAGTAGTACACGGAATTCAATGGTTCGCTATTAGGATGACCATCGGTAAAGAGCAGGTGAATCCTTGATTTTCCATCGGAATAGTATTTCACATAGGGCCGGTTATTGGGATCAGGACTTTTGGAAGTAATAATCACCTTCGGTTCCGACCATGTTTTACCATGATCTGCCGATGTAATAAAATTGGGTTTGAAACCAATCCATCGGCCAAAGCTGTATATTTTATTATTCTCTGATTGCAATCGTAACGGATTTGCGTAAGTGTAGGTTTCTCTTTTAAATTTTTTCAGCAGCGCTTCCGAATAAGGCTTGAAAACCGATGAATCAGAAAAACTTTGCACATCGTGAGGTTGACCGGTAATATGCTGGATCACACCCATGCCGTTTACACTACCATTGTGCCAGGTGTATTGAGCCAAAATATTTCCATCTTCCAGTTCTACAAAGGCCGGGTTATCGTGGTCGTCCATTTCTAATTGAGTATACAACTTTTTCTGCGTTATTTTTCCTGTGCCGGGTTCCAGCGATGCCGCATACACGTCGCCGCTCTTATTGATCCAACCTGTAATAATGGTTGCTTTTTTTGCACTGCTGTAAATGGCCCGCGGATCACTGAACCAACACCAGGCGCCATCGTTAGTAAGCAACCGGGGTGGTTGAGCCTGGATTTTAGAAAGGATGGAAAGGGCAAAAACAAATATTAAAAAAAATCGTATCATCGGCGAAAATTAAACCATTATTGCGGTTTAAGTTCCCGGACAGCCATTATTGTTACTCACAATTTTTCGATTAAAAGGGTTGCTGCATTTCTTTCCGCTCACGAATGCTCTAACTCCCCGCTTACCAGCAACATTCCTTTGGAAGAACTGATTGCACCTGAAATTTTTATCTTCGTGATTGTTTTCTAAACCGGCGTAAGCAATGAAACGGCCTCCTGATCAAATTACTTTGTGGGTTTTTCCCTTCGAAGACTTGTCTCAGCACGATGACCTGGCTGTTTTTTGCCGTTCCTTCAGCGATGATCTTATTACCGAACTTTCCCGCTTCAGTCATTTCTGCGTCATACGTTTTCCCTCATCCTCTTTTTTACCTGAATTTAATGATCACGGAAACAGTGATTATTTTATCCGGGGTTCTTTTCGCAGCGACCGGAACATTGTGCGTATCAACGTGCAGTTATATAACGCCATTACCCACCAACTGAGCTGGGGTAACCGTTTAGAAGGCAAACTTACCGAACTGGCTGACATACAGGAACGGCTTTTGACGGAAGTAACGGGTGTTTTACAGCAGCAGATTAAACACGACCTGCTATCGAAAATAAAAAAGAGAGAGAAGGTTGAGTTCAGAGCGTACGAACACTGGCTGTATGGAATTGAAGAAATTAAAAAGGGTTCGGTTGAAAATGACGCAACGGCCCGGGAACACTTTCAGAAAGCTTTGGAAATAGCACCGAACTATTCATTGGCGTATTCGGGAATGTCGCTGAGTTATTTCAACGAATGGAGCTGCCAGCTTTGGGATAAATGGGATGCTGCAAAATACAGCGCCTGCGAGTGGGCTCAAAAAGCCATTGAACTGGATGATCAGAACTACATTGCGGCGATGGTACTGGGCAAGATCATGCTGTATGATGAGGCCTATGAAACTTCGCAATATTATCTCCGGAAGTCACTACAACTAAACCCGAATGACCCTGAAACCGTTATCCAAATTGCCGCTTATTTTATGCTGTTGGGGTTAAACGAAGAAGCGGTGGAATTGTATGAAAGAACGCTGCTTCTTGATCCTCTTAACCGGGATGCTTACGCTGGTATTGGTGCATTTGTTCTATTTGAGGCCGGCGACTTCAATAAAGCAGCCGAACTATCCCGCCACGTGCATAATAACAAATGGGCAGATGCCGAAGCCTATTATGCGGGCGTTTTTTATTACCTGCAGGATTATGATAAGATGAACTTCCACTGGAATAAATTTTTGGAAAACTACCGGCGCTTAATCTCCAAAGGAAAAGATTTCACGCAACAGGAAGCCTGTGAATGGGTACTGGAAATAAATCCACATAAAAAAAAATCCAACCTCGAAGGATTTCTTCAGTTCATCAGCAAAGGAACAATCGAAAAACAAAAGTTATCGAATGCCGGGGAGGCGAAAGAAAAAGAAAATGAAAATTATTTTTTGAAAGAGACGGCAGTCTGGAAAATCTCATTTGATGACGAAGCAGTGCAGATACCGGAAGTAAAAGGATTCTATGACATACAAAAGCTTTTAGGTAATCCAAATCAGTTCTTTCATTGCGCTGAATTAATGGGAACAACCGTTTCTGAAAAAGGAGAAAAACTATTCGATGCAAAAGCCCGTCAGGAATATGAGAAAAAAATACTGAGCCTGCAAAATGACATGCAGGAAGCAGAAAACAATTGCCAGTTTGAAAGGCTGGAAAAACTGCAGAATGAGTATGACCAACTGCTTCAATATTTATCAGAAAGCCTCGGCTTAAATCGTAAAGTACGTCAAACAGGCAGCACGGTGGAAAAAGCAAGATCTGCCATAACCTGGCGCATACGGAACGCGATCGCAAAAATTGAACCTCATCTCCCGGTGTTAGGGGCTTACCTGTCCAACACTATCAAAACAGGCACACTCTGCTGTTATCAGCCCGACCGAAATATGAACTGGAAAACGGGGTAACCCTCTTGCAGGTTTTTCGTCCTCACATTGTAAGGCACGCCCTTACGCCTTACCAGGTATAATTATTCACCAAAAAAATCAGTTATGCCTGGTCCATTAGAAATCTTGTTAGATCCTGTGTCGCTGGCCATTATTGCGCTGTACATGTTGCTTATGTTGTGGGAAGCCTTCTTTCCTGCCCGCAATTTGCCCGACACTCCTTATTGGAAATTAAAAGGAATAGTGGCTTTCTTCCTTTTCTTTTATCTCTCCTCCTACTTACCGCTGCTGTACGAACGCTGGCTACCTGCTGTACAGCTCATTGATTTGTCTGGCACCAATGTGGTCCTGGCGGCAATAGCAGGTGTTTTATTGTACGAGCTGGCGCTGTACGGCTGGCACAAAAGCATGCACCGCAACAATGTATTGTGGCGGGTGTTCCACCAAATGCACCATAGCGCAGAACGCCTCGATACTTACGGCGCATTTTTCTTTAGCCCTTTCGATATGATTGGCTTTACGGTTATGGGTACGGTTTGCTTTTCCTTCATCATGGGTTTGCCTGCAGAAGCGGTAACCATTGTATTGCTGGCTACCAATTTCCTGAGCATTTTCCAACATGCCAATATTAAAACCCCGGTATGGCTTGGTTTCATTATTCAACGCCCCGAAAGCCATGCCGTGCATCACGGCAAGGATATTCATGCGTATAATTATTCCGACCTGCCTTTGTTCGACATGATCTTCGGCACATTCCGAAATCCCAAAAACTATGTAAAAGCAACGGGCTTTTATAGCGGTGCTTCCAGACGCCTGAAAGAAATGCTCAGTTTTCAGGATGTAAGTACGCCACAAGGCAGGGAGACAGCCCGGGATAACTTTTCATCACTCACTCAAAAATGATACTATGTGCTACACATCATTGCTGTTCAAAGAACATTACTACCTTACCGATGGTGGTCTCGAAACCACGCTCATTTTTCAAAGAAATATCCCATTGAAGCATTTTGCCGCATTTGAGTTACTCACCAGTAAGGAAGGCAAAAGCGCTTTGGAAGCATATTACCAACCTTACCTGCAAATCGCGCAAAAAAACAAACTCGGTTTTATCGCCGAAACACCTACCTGGCGCGCCAGTGCAGATTGGGGCATAAAGCTGGGTTATACGCACGATGAATTAGCGGCATTAAACAAACAGTCCGTAAAGTTTATGCGTGAACTGGTGCAGCCATTTACATCGTTGCCGCACATTATTATTAGTGGCAACCTGGGTCCGAGAGGCGATGGCTATAAAGCCGAAAACCGCATGACCGCGGCAGAAGCCAAAACATATCACCTGGAACAAATAAAAACATTTGCCCTGGCAGATGCCGATGTGGTAAGTGCCTTTACTCTTACCTACAGCGATGAGGCCATTGGCATCGTGAATGCAGCCAAAGCGGTGAACCTGCCGGTGGTTATTTCTTTTACCGTGGAAACCGATGGTAATCTGCCCGGCGGCGAAACCCTGCAACAGGCCATTGAAAGAACCGATAAAGAAACCGGTCACTATACTGAACATTTTATGGTGAACTGTGCGCATCCCCGGCACTTCAGCCATGTGCTGCAAACAGATGAACCCTGGAAAAAAAGAATACGCGGCATTCGTGCCAATGCATCCTGCAAGAGCCATGCGGAGTTGGATGAATGCGAAGCGCTGGATGCGGGCGATAAGCGCCTGCTCTCTGCCGGTTACCTCCGGCTCTTTGAATTATTGCCGGCATTGCAGATCATTGGCGGTTGCTGCGGTACGGACCACAGCCACCTTGAAGCGATATGGATGGAGGCAAATGCAAATATTTCCCATCCATATTTTTCTGCTGTACCAGGCAGTTGACCCTTAACAAAAATCAGTTCATCGACAAAATAGGTATACATGAAAAAAATATTGTAATAACCCTGATCTTAGTGCTACACGCTTTTGTGGTTTGTGCACAACAGGCGCCGGGCATTAACACAGAACAGGTGTCTGATGCCTTCACCACTGAACCGCGTGAACAGTACATGCCGGTAGTATGTTGCGTGACCGGGAGCGTTTGAAGCGATAGGTTTAGTTTACCTGACGATTTTGCTCCGGAGAAAATTGTGCTGAGACCTCAACTCTTCATCAGGCAAAAGATAGTCATCCGGGGCTGCATGATGCAATATGATATTGGTTCTGCAAAAGGCATATATATTTATTTGATTACCGGTAATACCCGGTTATGAAATTTTATTCCTATTTAAGATTCGGGTTTTCCCAGCAATAGAAGCCCGGGCGATAGCTGGATACCCTAATCAAATTCTGGTATAGCCTCTTATGTTACATTGTCATTTTCTATATCCTTGAACAAAAGGAATTATTTGCCCGGCCTGATATAAACGGTAGCGAATGAGGTACGCACTTCTACTTCAATGCATTTTCCATCGCTATACGTATACAGGTTATCGTTACCATCCGGAAGCCTGAGCACATATTGATGCGGACTTATCTCCTTTACTGCTACATACTGTCCAAAATTTTCCGAGAAAATATGCCTCATGCCCAGGGGTCAACATACATCCCGACTGGTCCAAATTAGGTCAGCAGGTCAAATTTTCTCAGGATGTCGGCGACCAGGGGGGTGGATTTGCCCTTATCTTGATTTCTTTGCCGGTGAGTTTATTTTTCAGCCGGGCATCGGTTATCCTTTTACATTCATGCATAAATTTTCTGATAGAAATTTCGGTTTTGAGTTCCATGTGCTTTGATACCACCAATGCTATAAA
>CAYMKT010000179.1:0-6061 GCA_964391065.1 uncultured Terrimonas sp.
TTCAATTAAGTACTTAGCTATTGGTTAATGTTTCCCTGTTTACGCTATCTAAAATATTCTGGCTGTGCTCACAAATACCCATACTCCTCATATGATTCAAAATCATCCTGCTGAAGATGCTGTTGATATTAAACAACTCTTGTTTAAAATCCTGCGCAACTGGCACTGGATCGCTTTATCGATGATCCTGGCCCTGACCATCGCAACCCTCTATAACAGGTATGCCGAGCCCTTGTTCAAGGCCTCCGCCTCTATTATGATCAAAGATGAAAAAAAGGGCGGAGCGGGGCTGCTGGACAATCCGCTTCTTAAAGAACTCGACCTCGGCGGCGGGGGTAAGCTCATTGACAATGAAATTGAGGTGCTCAAAAGCTATGACCTCATGGAGGAAGTGGTAAGAAAACAACAACTCTTCCTGGACATCAAAAGCAAGGGCAACCTCACCAACAGGTCCGTTTTTGGTAAAGAGGCTCCTTTGATCATACGCATTGCCAACCCCGATACCATTGGCGCCTCCCTGAACTGGAGCATTGTTCGAAAACCCGATCATACCGGCTGGAAATTAAACTACGGAGGACGAAATGAAGGACTTGCTCTTACCCCGGGGAGATGGTACAGCATTAATGGGTTAATCTTTCAAACCATGCCTAACCCCGAATTTGTACCTTCCAGCGACAGCGCCAATATCATCTCACAATATATCATCGCCCTTACGCCTGTAAAAACAGCCGTTAATAATTACCTGCTGGCTTTAACTGTACAACCCATTAGTAAAACAGCCGCCATTATCAGCATGTCCCTTACCGATTATAATGAAGCTAAAGCAAAGGCTGCCCTTAACGCCCTTATTGATATTTACAACCACCAGTCCCTGGAAGATAAAAACAAGGTGACCACCAATACCCTTGAGTTTTTAAATGGCAGGCTCGCCATAATAGAAGGGGAATTACGCAGTGTGGAAGGGCAGGTAGAAACCTTTAAAAGCAGTAATCGCATCACCGATGTTTCTGCAGAAGCCCAGCAGTACCTGGAGCAGGCAAGACAGGTAGACCTCCAGAAAGCAGAGCAACAAACCCAACTCAGCATCCTGGAGTCCCTGGAAAACAGCCTCAAAACCAACCAGGATAATCCTAAGCTTGTACCCTCAGGATCAGGTATTGCAGAACCTTCACTCGCTGAAATGATACAGGTTCATAACCGCCTGGTCCTGGAAAGAGAACGCCAGGCAGAAAGGCTCGGACCTAAAAACCCCATACCCGTTGACCTGGGTAATCAGATCATTAATATGAGGGCAAGCCTGCTGACCAATATCGCCAACCTCAAACAGGCCTACCGCATCGCATTAAACGATATTACCAGCAAGGATGCGGAACTCAACGCACGCATCAGAAATATCCCCCGTATAGAAAAAAACCTCGTGCAGATCAAACGCGACCAGTCGGTAAAAGAGCAGCTTTACTTTTTGCTCCTCCAGAAAAGAGAAGAATCCGCCATCACCCTGGCTTCCACAACCCCCGACTCCAGGAGCATAGAAAAACCCAGAAGCATGGGGCTCGTAAGTCCTAAAAAAAACCTTATCCTCTCCCTGGCCTTTTTACTGGGGTTACTTATCCCTGTTGGTATTATTTACCTGGCCGACTTCTTCAATAATAAAATCACCTCTAAAGAAGAGATAGAGCAAAAATGTAAAGCCCCGGTGCTCGGGGAAATCTCTTATATAAAAAAAGATACCTCTCCTATTGTGGTCAAAAAAGGCAGTCGCTCTATCGTAGCCGAACAGTTCAGGGTCATCAGAACCAATATCAGTTTTGCCAAACCCGGACATGCACCTAAAATCATACTGGTTACCTCTCACAGACCCGAGGAAGGAAAGTCCTTTACCAGTCTTAACCTCGCGGCCAGTTACGCCCTGCTCAATAAAAAAGTAGTGGTCCTCGAATTTGATTTGCGAAAACCGCGCCTCAGCGCTGTACTGCAGATACGATCCCAAACCGGTATCAGCAACTATCTTTCCAATCCAGCCCTGCATACCGATAGCTTAGTACATGAAGTACCCGGCTTTGAACAACGATTCTGGCTGCTGCCCACAGGACCCATTCCACCCAATCCCGCTGAACTTATACTGGGCGAAAGAATGAAAACCATGATGGATGAACTTACTGCAAAATTTGATTATATCATCCTGGATACCCCGCCCTTCAGTCTCGTTACCGATGCTTCCCTGCTCGTTGCACATGCCGATATCAACATCGTGGTGCTCCGCCAGGGTTTTACCTTTGACTGGGTGTTGCAGGAAATCAATAAAAGGCTAAACGATAACCCCACGCAACCTTTTTACACCATCCTTAACCGCGTGGGAGAAAAAGGACACTACGGTACCTACAAAAAATATGGATACGGATACTCCGAATATTTTGACGCCCCCGAAAAAAAGAAAAATTGGTGGAAAAAATAAACAACTGAACAAACACAAAAAAGCATAAATAGCCATGAAGAAACATGTTTAAAAAGTTCTTTTCTTATGCAGGAATTGAAGGGTTTGCCAAAGGATTAAACTGGTTGACAATAGCGCTCTTACCTGTTTTTTTACCTACCGAGGAATATGGAATAGTTGGCTTGCTCGTAGCCGTAGAAGGCGTAATGAATACGGTTTTAACGCTTGGACAAGGCAGGGCAATTTTAAGACATTCGAATACTTATAAAGAAAAGATGCTACCTTATGCATTACAGTTGAACATGCTGTCGGTAATCGTTGTTTTTGTTGTAAGCGTCATCGTTTCTATTTTCAGATCTGACATTTTTGGAATATATTTTATTCCACATTTCTTTTCTCTCTTTTTAAGTCTTTTGCTATTTAACCTTTCCGGATTGTTGATTTCGCATGCCCTGGCTACTGATAATCCCGCGCTTTTCAAAAAATCGAGATTATGGTACGCCGTAAGCAAATTTTTGGCCGTGCTCATAATATGCTTCTTAAGTAAGAATGGGTTAGGATATATATATGGCTCACTGATAGCTGGCATTGTATTTACATTGCTGTTTCACAAAGAAACCTTCAGCCATTTCAACTTTTCAAAACTCTTTGTATTCGACAAAAACCTGAAATTCCTATTCTTCTTTGGGCTACCCTTAATATTTCACGCCTTAAGCGGTAATATTCTGAGTTATGCGGATCGCTTTTTTGTGCAAGGCTTTTTAAATAAAAGCCAATTAGGTATTTATACCTTTGCCTATTCCCTGGGAAGCAGTATTTTTTTCTTTTATGGTTCGGTAGCTACTTACTTTGAACCACTCGTTTATAAATTTGCTTCGGAAAGAGAAAAATATCGTACCATACTAAAGTTCTATCTAACTTTCGTGTTAATGTGCGCTTCGATGTTCTGCATTATCATTCTAATAGGCACAAAATATTTTGCATTCCATTTTATTTCGAATGATTACATATCCGGTTTCAATATATTGCCTGTTGTGTTGGGTGCTCACCTGTTAATTCCTTTTTATCACCTCGGAAATTATGAACTTACAGTTCTAAACAAAACCTCGTTTATCGCCAGTTCTACGGTTCTTTCCGCCGTGTTGAATGTTTTGTTAAATATTTTGCTCATTCCCAAATTTGGAATACTTGGGGCGGCATTCGGTACATTTTGCTCGTATACCTTTTTGTCTATAGTTTGTAATGCATGGTCAGTGAAAGCCGCTGGGGTTTCAAAACAGTATCTGGGTTTTATTATTGCTTTATTCTTTTTTATAAACCTCGCCATATTTTTCACCAATTACATGATCGACAAAATTTGGATCGCAAGTGGCATTTTATTTTTGGCATTTGTTGTATTGAGTTTCCTGAGCATCAAGCAACTGCCATCATTAAAATTGGCTGTTAGCGATCCTCCGAATTGACCCTACTCACTTACAGCACCCTGGATCACCCGTTGAGTTTCGATACCGGCATACCAGATTCATGAGAAAAAGACTTCTGTTTACTGCTATATTTTTTAACTACATCGGGTATTACGTGTACCTGATGCTCCTTTTTTATGTCGGCATAGGCTCACTTTCAATGAACTTTTCTATTGCTTTAAGGTTACTGATATTGGTTTGCCTCGTTCTTCTGTTTATGCAAAGTACCCGGTTAAATGCGAAACTCCCTACCCATCTTTTCATATGCTTCTCTCTAATTTACCTCAGTAGAATAGTCATTGACGCCTTAAAAGGGCTTCCCTATTATATAGAAACATCACAACTAATTTTTTATTATTTGTCGTTCGACATGATCCCGTTTCTCCTATTGAGTAATATTCAATTCAAGCTTAGCGATTTTGAGACCATGAGAAAAGCAATTCTTCATTCGGGATTCATTTTTTCAATATTAGGCGTAGTATTTTTCAGCAGCTATCTTGGCACAGTGGGCCGACTTACTTCAGAAACAGCAAATACAGAAATGTTATCGCCATTGGCCCTTTCTTATTGTTCATCGCTAGCGATAGGGATAGCAGTGAGTTATTGGATGGAAAACAAAATAAGCAATTCTGTCAAATTTTACCTTTTGCCCATCCTGGTATTGTCAGCCATTCCATTCTTTTTAGGCTCCTCCCGGGGCTCACTTATTGCACTTGTTATGCCCTTTCTTGTGATCTTTTTTGCAAAAAAAAACATGTTATCTAACGTACGCATGTTAGTGCTGGTCGCCACAGTGCTGGTAGGACTTTTGTATTTGTCGGAACAAATGGGAAGTAGCTTAATTGATCGATTAACTAGCACCACTAGCGATATACAAGAAGGGAATGATTCGGCAACCAGAACCATTATGTGGCAAAACGCTTTTAACCAATTCATCAATAATCCCATTTTGGGCGACAGACTTAAGCTAGATGGTTTTAATATATATCCACACAATATTTTTTTTGAAATTCTGCAATGCACCGGATTCCTTGGCTTTATTCCGTTTTTTCTCCTGACAATAATAGTATTCAAAAAGGCGATAAAAATAATTTCACATATCCCGGCATACTCCTGGGTTGCCATACTTTTTATGCAGTGTCTTATCCAAAACATGTTCAGTGGCGGTATTTTTTCAGCCAGTTGGCTAATGATGTCAATGGCTTTGGTAGTGGCATTTGACAGAATGAAGGTTGCAAATGAATATCGCAAAAATCTTCAGACAAAAGAAAGGTATATTAAAATTGAAAATATTTACAAAAACAACCCGTAAAATCATTTACACCAGCATATAAGCAAATAGACATGACAAAAAAATTGAAAATTGATATCATAGCAGGCGCACGACCTAATTTTATGAAGATTGCACCGATTATAGAAGCCATCAGCAGGCAACAAAAAAAAGGCGTGGATATACAATACCGCCTGGTTCACACCGGCCAGCACTATGACAAAAATATGAGCGATAGCTTTTTTGAACAGTTAGGCATTCCTCATCCGGATGTAAACTTAGGGGCCGGCGGTGGAACCCAGGCTGAACAAACAGCCAATATTATGATCGGATACGAGAATTTATTGCTGAAAGAGCGCTCCGACCTGTGCCTTGTGGTTGGAGATGTAACTTCTACAATGGCTTGCGCGATAGTAGCACAGAAGTTGCACGTCAAAGTAGGACATGTGGAAGCAGGTATTCGTTCTGGCGACTGGTCGATGCCCGAAGAAATTAACCGGATGGTAACCGATAGCATCACCAATTATTTTTTCACCACCACGGAAATTGCAAATGCTAATTTGAAAAAGAACG
Organism: uncultured Terrimonas sp.; assembly: GCA_964391065.1. Lineage (GTDB taxonomy): Bacteria > Bacteroidota > Bacteroidia > Chitinophagales > Chitinophagaceae > Agriterribacter. The sequence goes on from CAYMKT010000179.1 coordinate 5,741, forward strand.
GCATTGAAGATGACCGCATTTTCCTGGTAGGAAATACCATGATTGATACCCTGTTAAAAAACAGATCAAGGTTTCAGGAACCGGCGATTTGGAGAGAACTCCAACTCGAAGCGGGTAATTATTTGGTGATGACGCTTCACAGACCCGGAAACGTTGATGAAGAAGAAAAGCTAAAGGAGTTAATAAGTGAAATTATGACCCATTCACAAGGGCTACCTCTGATATTCCCCGTACATCCCAGAACCAGCAAAATACTGAAAGGGATGGGAATTAACAGTCCGTCATTGCATATGATTGAGCCGTTGGGTTACCTGGAATTCA
>CAYMKT010000180.1:0-1285 GCA_964391065.1 uncultured Terrimonas sp.
TTAGGTATCAGGAATAAGGTTGCATCTCACGGCTGATAGCTGATAGCTGATAGCTGTGGGCTATGGGCTATGGGCTATGGGCTGTGGGCTATGGGCTATGGGCTGTGGGCTTTGAGCGTTGGGCTATGAGTAATACATGTGACGAGAACCAACTCTCCAGCTCATCAATTATCATCAGGCTTTTTGCAGCAGGTAGGTAATGCCTTATAAGAATCCTCGTTGGCTTTTACATCATCAGCGTCGTACCCCGCGTTGGCGATACCTGTTTTTACATTTTCAATATTGGTTCTGTTGGGGAGGTAAGTTACTGTAGTTTGTTTTCGCTTGTAGTTTACCACCACCTTCGAAATCCCTTCTTCATATTTCACATAATCTTCAATACGCTTTTTGCATTGTTCGCATTGAACGGTAGGAGTAGCAATGGTAACGGTCACAGGTTTTTTTGTTGGTTGGGCATTCGCCGACCACGAAAACGTGCAGAATAATATAATCAACAACGCGAACTTTTTCATCGTGTTACATTTTAATGTTCAAAGAAATATAAGGGAGCCATTTCAATACTTAGGTTTTGAAAAGGTAGTTATTTTTAATAAAAAGCAATGTTAAGGTTGCCAGTTGGCGGGGTCTTTACGCCATCTCAATAGCGTACTTTCTTCTTCGCTGCCAACGATTCCTTTTTCAATAGCAAGGGAAATCAATGTTTCATAATTCGTTAAAGATTTTAATGGAACGCCGGCTGTATCAAACGCATTGGTGGCAACATCAAAACCATACGTAAAAATGGAAACCATTCCCTCTACCTTCAATCCCTGCGCCTTCAGCACATCGCAAACCTGTAAACTGCTTTTGCCCGTGGAAATGAGGTCTTCCACCACCACCACACGCTGCCCTGCTTCGTAAAAACCTTCTATCTGGTTACCTAAACCGTGCTCCTTGGGTTTAGGACGTACATATATATAGGGAAGCTTGAGCTGATCGGCGGCCATTGCGCCCCATGCTATGCCCGCGGTGGCTACTCCCGCCAGCATATCAGCATCCGGAAAGGCTTCAAATATTACATTGCATAGTTCCGATTTTACAAAATCGCGGATGAAGGGAAACGAGAGTGTTTTTCTATTATCGCAGTAAATCGGGCTTTTCCAACCCGACGCCCAGGTAAATGGCTGTTGGGGATTCAACCGGATAGCATTAATTTGTAAAAGCTTTTCAGCTACTGCTCTTTCGTTAGTCATGGCGCGAAAATAATAAAATTGAATTGTATGGTTCTGAAAATATACTTTGGAGA
>CAYMKT010000180.1:1385-6048 GCA_964391065.1 uncultured Terrimonas sp.
GGCAAATGGGATCTGCCCAAGGGTAAATTAGACAAGGGTGAAAAATTAGAAGCATGCGCCATCAGGGAAGTGAAGGAAGAAACGGGGTTAAAAAAGGTTACACTTAAAAAGTTCCTGCTCACCACTTATCATACCTACAATGAGTTTGGCAAACATATTTTAAAGGAATCGCATTGGTACGGTATGGAGGCGCCATCCGGCCAACCCATAACGCCGCAAACCGAAGAGGATATTCACCAGATTGAATGGGTTGCTCCTGCGGATCTCCCACAAAAACTGCAAAATGCTTTTCCATCTATTACAGATGTAATTCAATGCCTGCCCGGAATAATCCAAACGGAAGTAATCAGGTAACCGGAATATCCTTTCCTTTCAATATGGCTACGGTAAGGCGACTGATGCACACCAGGCGCTCCCGCTCATCATAAATCTTAATCTCCCACACATGGGTAGACGAACCCAGATGGATCGGGCTGGCGATACCCGTTACCAGTCCCTTGCGGGCGCTGCGAATATGGTTGGCGTTAATTTCCAGTCCAACACAAATAAATATATTCGTGTCTAAAACCAGCGACGACGCTACACTGCCCAGTGTTTCCGCCAACGCTACCGAAGCGCCTCCATGTAGCAAACCATAGGGCTGGCGGGTACGATGGTCAACGGGCATGGTGGCCTTAAGATAATTATCCCCTATTTCAGTAAAGGCGATGCCGATGTGTTCGCCCATGGTGCCAGCACTCATCTGCTGCAGCTTTTCCAGGGAAAATTCTTTTTTAAACCAGATATGCGCCATAGTTAACAAATATTAATTTGTAGAGGTTCGGTTTTTGAAGATAAATTTTTACCGGCATTTCTACTGATATAGATCAACTATTTTTAGCGGATATTTTAATATGCTCCGGATACTAATGATCTAACACCAGGCCGCTTCGAAAGCCATTCGACCATTGCAACCTGCTACCGTATTATACCAAATGGCCATAAACAATGGCTCTTCGACTGACTTTTGTTTGTAATATTGGGTATATTTCCGTTTAAAATAGCTCTTAATGAAATTGTCGCATATAACGATGCAGAACCCGAAAACTGAAATGACCGAATGTTCAGGCGGCAAAAGCGCTCTTTACCATCACTTGCTAATATGAATTTTTAATATGGGTAAATTACAAATCAAAAAAACGCCCACTGTTTTTGATGTAGTTGTTATTGGTTCTGGCGCCGGCGGCGGCATGGCCGGCCATTTTTTAGCCCAGGCCGGCATTAAAGTGCTGATGCTTGAAGCGGGTCCCTTTTTTGACCCCGCTAAAGACTCCCAACAGTTTAAATGGCCCTGGGAATCTCCCCGGAGAGGCGCTTCTACCGTGCGCCCTTTCGGTGATTTTGATGCAGCATACGGTGGCTGGGAAATAGAGGGCGAACCTTATACGAGGAAAAATAATACGGAGTTTGATTGGTTTCGCTCCAGGATGCTGGGTGGAAAAACCAATCACTGGGGTAGAATTTCCCTGCGGATGGGTCCAGATGATTTTAAGGCGAAGGACGGGTTAACCGACGATTGGCCTTTCGGCTACGATGAGATTAAGCCCTATTACGATAAAGTAGATCGCCTCATTGGCATTTACGGAACGGTAGAAGGATTGCCCAACGAGCCCGATGGTATTTTTATGCCTCCGCCAAAACCCCGTTTACCCGAACTCTTTATCAAACGATCTGCCGCCAAAGTGGGAGTAACGGTTATTCCGGGCAGGGGATCTGTTATTACAGAGCCCATACCGGGAAACAATGATCGCTATCCCTGCTTTTATTGCGGACAATGCAGCCGCAGTTGTAAAGTATACGGCGATTTTTCTGCTTCTTCCTGCCTGGTTATCCCGGCTATTAAAACCGGCAACCTGGAAGTGATTACCAATGCAATGGTGCGGGAAATCCTCACCGATGATAACGGCCTGGCTACCGGTGTTTCTTATGTCAATAAAGACGATATGCAGGAATACCAGGTGAGCGCCAAAACCGTGGTGCTGGGCGCAAGCGCCTGCGAATCTGCCCGCATTTTGCTCAACTCTAAATCTGCCAGTCACCCTAATGGCTTGGCCAACAACAGCGGCGTGGTGGGAAAATACCTGCACGACTCCACCGGCTCCAGCATGTCGGGCTTTTTACCGCAATTATTAGACCGCAAGCGCTATAACGAAGATGGGGCAGGCAGCATACATATTTATTCACCCTGGTGGCTCGATAATAAAAAACTCGATTTCCCAAGAGGTTATCATATAGAATATGGCGGTGGTATGAGAATGCCTTCATATGGTTTTGGCGGCGGCATGCATAAACTGAATGGCACAGTACCCGGCCGGGATGGCAAACCGAAACAAGCCGGTGGTTTTGGCGCCTCTTTGAAGGATGATTACCGGCGCTTTTATGGTACGCAACTGGGTATGGCCGGACGTGGTACGGCCATAGCAAGAAAAGAAAATTACTGCGAGATTGACCCCAACGTGGTTGATAAATATGGCATACCCGTATTGCGTTTCAATTACACCTGGAGCAATGAAGAAGTCAAACAGGCCAAACACATGCAGGAAACCTTTCAATCCATCATGCACGAAATGGGCGCTATTGTAACCTCAAAACAGCATGGCCCCGAAGATAGTTACGGACTGGAAGCGCCCGGGCGAATCATACATGAAGTGGGCACGATCAGAATGGGTGATGATCCCAAAAAATCCGCGCTCAATAAATGGTGCCAGGCACACGATTGCAAAAATTTGTTTGTGGTGGATGCCGCTCCCTTTGTGCAGCAGGGAGATAAAAACGCAACATGGACTATCCTTGCTTTATCTATGCGCACCGCCGAGTACCTGCTGGAACAGCGAAAGAAATTAAACGTATAAATGTTTTCAAATACCAACTTATTATGAACAGACGTGAATCCCTTAAAGCCATTGGTTTAACCGCTGTTTCAACAGGGGTATTACTGGAAGCCTGTAAAACCGGCAGTAAAAAAGAAGTTGCAGCGGCAGGAGAAGTGGCCGATTCGCTGAAAGCCGGACGCCAGGCATTTGAACTGGAACGAAATAAAAAATTAAATGAGCAGCGGTTCTTCACCGATCATGAAATGGCTACGATCACTTTATTGGCGGATATCATTATTCCAAAAGATGAAAAATCGGGCAGCGCTTCCGATGCCAAAGTGCCGGAATTTATTGAGTTTATTGTAAAAGATATTCCCGAGCACCAGACACCCATGCGGGGCGGGTTAAGATGGTTAGATATACAATGTCTGAGCAGGTACAGCCATACTTTTAAAGATGCCACTCGGCAACAGCAACTCGAAATGGTTACTGACATCGCCTATCCGGAAAATGTAAAATCCGGTATGGAACAGGGTGTTGCATTTTTTAACCGGATGCGCGATCTTACCGCATCGGGCTTTTTTACCAGCGAAATGGGCCTGAAAGATTTAGGTTATGCAGGCAATATGCCCAACAAATGGGAAGGCGTTCCGGCAGATGTATTAAAACAATATGGCCTGGAAGGAGTTTGACGACTATCTCATACCAGCGGTTGAAACCGGATCATACGGTATTGCCCGTTAAATCCCGGCAAAGCAAGGTGTTGATTAATCCTGCCCTGGCTCATGGAATAATATTGGTGCCAATGACCGGCAAACACACCGGTTAACTTTTCAGCAGCCATTACCTCGCGAATAAAAGCAGTGGTAGAAGGCAGGTTGCCCTGGGCCGACCACCGTTCCCTGCGTTCGAGTTCATTATTTTTATCGGTTGCCGCTCCCCATTGCGGATGCCCCGAACACATTCTCATAGATGGCATGTATAAAGGGATATGCACAAACAGGGCAACAGGTTCTGCACGTTTGAGCTGGTTGCGGAAAAAAGCCAGTTGTTCTTCATTTACCTGGTAGGTAGAGTTGTCGATCGTAACCATATTAATACCGCCAACGATATGGGAGGAATAAAAAAGATTACTCCCGGTATATAAAGGCTTCAATCTTTTTTCGCACCATTCGCTTCTTAAATCATCCGACGAACCCTTCATACCTTCATAATGCCAATCGTGGTTACCTGCCGTATAAATATGAGGCAATCCTGTAGCTTCAACGGCCGACCGTACAAATTCAACCGCCGTAGCCGAAGGGTAGTTTACGATATCTCCCACAAGAGCGATCAGGTCTACCTGCTCCTCTTTTGCCATTGCCATCATCTCTTTAAAACATTCGGTGGTTGTAGTGGGTTCGCCCGTTTTATAATGTTTGGTTTGTAAAAAAGCCTTATTCATTCTTGCGCTGAACTGCTCATATTCCTTATCGCTCTCATTGTCGCAACTAATATGCGTATCTGCAATTTGCAGAATGGTTACAGGTTTGTTCAACCCGGTAAATGCAATGGTGGTTTGCATGGTATTGGTAGTGTGCACACATTGCCAGGATGTTTTAGATGATGGCGCAAAGGCCGATAATGCCGGTAAATAGAAGGAAGCCCCTGCCCCAAGGGAAGTTTTAGTTAGGAATGAGCGGCGGTTGATTAAACTCATAGTGCAAATGTTAGGTAACAAAATGCTTTTTACTTTTTCTTTAACCCCCTTACCACGGCTTCGGGCAAAAATTGGGTGGCGTCGCCACCATTACGAATAACGTCTCTTATCA
>CAYMKT010000181.1:0-2273 GCA_964391065.1 uncultured Terrimonas sp.
CATGTTCATTCCTCTTCCCTCAGATGGCCAAATTCCCGGTCCGGGATAAAACATAGGTCTTTTTGTAAAATATTTTTCGTTGGTTATATTGTTCACATTAACCCGTATTTCAAAATGTCTGGATATTCTGAAGGTGGAGTTGACGTCGAGTATGCCATATGCCGGAACCAGGCCCACTGCTCCTGTTGCCGATGGCGTATAGGTATTTAAAGCATCCGCGAAATTTTGAGCGGTGTAGCTGTATAAACCCGAAACACTCCATCTCCCATGGCGAAATGTGATGCCGTTACGGGTAATAATATCAGGAGCGCTTTCTACTTTATTTCCTTTGATATCAATATTGGCATTACCCGATTTTACAACGGCATCTGTATATCGGGCATCCATAAGCGAAGTGGAAGAAAATACTGAAATAAGCGACCTCCCGCTTAGTAGCCAATCGCCTTGTACAAGGGCTTCAATTCCCTTAGTAAAGGAGTTGCCTATGTTGGTTTTGTACGTGTAAAAATTGCCCATGTCGTCTGTTTCCGCCAGCGTACCGAAACGATTCTTGTATTGAAGCATATAAGCGTTGATATCCCATTTCAGGAATTTCCAGCTTCCCCTGAAACCGATTTCTCCGTTGTAACCAAAAGCATCCTTCATATTGGGGTCTACTTTTTCATATGCTGAGCCGGGTACCAGGTCTTTAAAAACCATGCTTCGGTAGGCCTGCGACCATCCGCCATAAATATTCATGTTCGGTGAAAGTGTATAGTCAAACCCGGCTCCAAACAATGGATACTGGTGTTTCAGCGTAACAGGGATTTCATTTTCAGGATAATTAACTATCGTTCCTGTCATATCAGTTCTTCCCATTTCCATTCTTACCCCTGCGTTGATCGTGAGATTTGCAAGGATCTGAAAACGATTTTCCGCAAACAGGGCAATGTTGTTTGTTTTAAAGTGAAGATCCCGGCCCCAGCCCGGTTCCACAAGGGTAAGGTCGTAGTCGCTGCCGGTGGTTCCTTTACCCAACTGATTTCTGTGGAGGTCATTGTTCATCGATTGGATGCCGGCAACGAGTGTATGGTTGTTTCGACCGGTATGATACTGTTGAAGCACGCGCAACTCATTGGTGTAACTGTTATAATGATCAATATCTACCTGCCTGTTGTTATATTGTAAAGTTGCGCTGTTAATGGTATCTGCAATATTGGTGGGTTTATCAAACATTACGCTGTTACGGCTGCCCAGCACCGCCGAAGATATGAATTGCAGTTTGGTGCCGGGGAGAATATCCCAATTGATTGCGACGGAAGGGATGTGAATATCCGGGCTGTAATAGTTCCGCTGGCGCGTAGCCTGTTTGGGGTTTGCAGCAAACATGCTGTCGTTTAACTGCCCCGGAATTTTGTACAGGTACATCGATCGTGTCCATTCAAGCTTTATCGACAGTTTCGATGAGGGTTCGTAGGCAATGGTTATATCTTCTCCTTCGGAGTTGGTGTGTTCACCATCCCGGTAGCCGCTCCTCGATTTTTTGCTGATATAGCCATAATACCTGAATTTGCCGATTTTGCCGCTTACGGCGTTATAGGTACTCAGCAAATTATAGGAACCAATGGTATTGATACTTTCAAAACTGAAAGGCCTTGAAGTGTCTCCTGTTTTGTTCACGTAATTGAGCATGCCGCCAAATTGTGCTCCATATTGCAAGGAGCCCGTTCCCCTAACAAGTTCAATGTGATCGATACTTTCTAACGGCATACTATAATGGCTTGCGGGGTATCCATACATATCCGAGTTGGTTACAACACCATCTTTACGGATATTGAATTCCCAGCCCCTGTGAGGATCCAATCCTCTTGATGCGATATTGATCTGGTTTCCCGATCCGTCCATATCGTACACAAATACGCTGGGCACTTTCGCAAAAACTTGCCTGGCGGTTTTGTCGGTTATGTTAGCGTCCATCAGGGTAAGGTTTACTACTTCTGTTTTTTTCCCGGTATACAGGTATGTTCCCTTTATAGGGGGAAGCACCTGCAATGTAGCCTGCCTGTAGCTTATAATGAAAATGCTGTCAAGTAATTTAGAAGGTAAGCTGTCTTGTTCGGCAGGTTGATCCTGCGCTTTCGTTAGTAATTGGGCAAAAGCAAATAGTATCAGAAGCGTGATTTTTTTCATCATTTTCTATGTTTGCCACGTTGAAGTGCTACACCGGCATGCCTGCCAAATTAAAGTGTTGTAGCTTCTTAAGACACACCAGCAGTGGTGTAAAAAAATAGAAT